>CAJOOD010000193.1 GCA_905236085.1 uncultured Bacilli bacterium | reverse complement strand
TGTTTTTCTGTTGCTCAAATCGGAGAAATGATGAATCAATTAGAAAAAGAATTGTCTATTAAATATGATTGTCTTCCTTGGGCTGAGGCAAGAAAAATGAGAAATATCATAGTCCACGATTATGTTGGAACAGATGTTGAACAAATTTATTCGACTGTTCATAATGACTTACCTAGTCTAAAAGTGGCATTTGCCGCTATAAGGAATGATTTAACTACACATGAATTATTAACTGAAAGACTCATCCTTAGAAAGCTAAAGAATGATGATGTTAATTCTGTTTTTTACAATTGGGCAAACGATTCTGAAGTCACTAAATATATGACCTGGAATGCTCACAAAAGCATTGAAGACACCAAACAAATAATGAATATATGGTTGAAAGAATATGAAGAACCTAAAACAATTAGATATGGTATTACCCTAAAAGAAAATAGAGAATTGATTGGTGCTATAGATGTGATTGGTTACATTGAAAATAATCCAGTCATCGGATATTGCTTATCAAGAAATTATTGGAACCAAGGATACATGACGGAAGCATGCAGGGCGGTGGTTGATTATTTGCTTGCCATTGGCTATAACACAATTTTTATCGAAGCTGACGAACGTAACGTTGGAAGTAATAGAGTCATAGAGAAAGTTGGATTCAAATTTACCCATAAAGAAACAAAAAAATGTTCTGCGATAAAACCTGCAATAATAACGACTAATTGGTATAGAATAGACAAAAAGTAGCACGTGAAACATATGAATTTCGGTAAATATCGCTTACTTTGATTTGCTTAATGCTTTATGAATCTCATTGAAAATTAAATCAACTGTTTTTTTCGCTCTAACATCATTAGGAATATGAGACATATTCTATCCTCAATTTACAATACAATTATTAAAAATGTGCATCATAAGAAATGAGGCTATTGTATCACAAAAATTGAAATGACATAGTTTGATATATTGGCAGGAATAATTAATAATGAAATTCAAAAAAACTTTTCTTGTTTTTGATATTATCTCTTGGTGCCGCTACTTTAGTGGGCTGTGGAGGATCTGAACCTGCAGATTCATCTGTGGATCCGCCTCATGTTATCTCTGAAAAAGCGATGGAAAATTTCCACACAAAACTAAAAAATGCTTCATATACCATTTATGGTGATAGCTCGAGTGGATCAACTACCGCTGTTCATGATGAAAACATGATTACATGGTTCTTTAAAGAAGGCTCGCCTTATGATAACCATGTATGTCTCAGTGTTGATGGAGAATCTTTCTATGCATTTGTTGATTATGATTTACAAGAATTAGCCCAAATGCTATCTCCTTTGCCACTAACAGCATTTATAAGCTAACTTACCTCGTGAAGCAGATGTAATAGAGGCAATAATAATAGTGGGTATCATAAGCACAAACGATATTATCTGCCTTTTTAAAAGAAAGTGGTAATAAATTCTTAAAGAATTATTGCTATTGATACTATAAAGCAAGAAAACCATTATCAAAAAGCAATAATGCTAGAACTAAAAATTCTGTTTTGCTCTATCTTTTTATAAAAAAATATAAGATAATCAAAATATGAAAAAGAAATTATTTAAAGCATACAAAAACATAGAATCAGAATTTTTTGATTTAGATGACGAAAATAAGATTGCTCATGTTAAACTCATCTTTGATTCTCCAGATGATATATTTGATGTCAATTGTCTATCTAAGATTCCAATCATGTCGGATGAATTTGATAGTTGGTTAGCTTCCGCTCTTGATACCATACCTAGCAAATATAAATTAGATCTCAATGTTGAATTTAACGACATGCATGGATATTCAAGTGATGACTTAGAAGAAATATTTAAGAAAAACATCCTTTTATCCATGAAAACCATGCGAAAGTCCAGTATTTCTCGCGATAGTATCGCTATTAGTCTAGCCGCCGCTGGCTTGTTATCGTTTACTATTATGATGATAATTCAGCATCTCTGGATTAGTGAAAATGCTTGGCATGAAATATTCTTCTATATCTTAGATATCTTTACCACTGTCTTGTTTTGGGAAGCCGCAGGTATATTGCTCGTAGAAAACAAAGAAAGAAGAAAACAATATAAAAATTATCGCGATAGATTCTATTCTATTAAATTCAATATAAAGTCTTAATCAAAACAAATGCTTAACCTCTTAATTAAGATTTTATTCTTTTAGGATGCAATTTTGTTTTATATATAAGAAAAACTGATATAAAATAAAACGCAGTTAAAAGGAGCACGATATAAATGAAAGATATCAGAATTCAAGATGATTTATACGAATATGTAAATCATGATTGGCTAGAAACCGCGGTTATCCCAGAAGATAAGCCAACTACAGGTGGCTTTGCCACATTAGCGAAAGATGTAGAAGAAAAATTATTAAATGATTTCGCGGAAATGGTCAAAGAAGATAAATATCCAGACAAATATTTAGAAAACGCTTGCCGTGTCTATAAATTGGTTTTGGATGTAAAAAGACGTCATAAAGATGGAATTAAACCCGCTTTAAAAGAATTAAATAGAATTTATAAACTAAAGAATGTTTCAGCCTTAAATAGAAATCTAAAAGAATTCGTTTTAGATGATTTAGCCTTACCATTTGCTATTGGGGTAGAGGCTGATATGATGGACACCACCAAACATTGTGTCATGATTCAAGGTCCAAGCACCATTCTTCCAGATGTTACTTATTATAAAGAAGAAGCCGCTCAACAAAGAGATATGATGCTAGGCTTATGGTCTAATATGGTTAAAGCTATCTTAGCCCAAACCAAATTAACTCCAGAAGAGCAAGAAACTTATCTTGCTAATACATTAAAATTTGACTCTATCATTGCAACCTTAGTCAAGAGCAGTGAAGAGTGGAGCGAATATACAAAAATATATAACCCAATGAAAGTTGGTAGAGTGGCCTCATTATTAAAACCAATCAAATTTAAAAAGTTATTAGAATCCTTATTCGGTTATGTTCCAGAAACCATTATCGTTGCAGATCCCCGCTTTTTAAAAGGATTTTCTACTTTATTTAATGAAGAAAATTTCGAATTATATAAATCATGGGCTTATGTTATTTCCTTACTTGGCTGTACTTCAGTATTAAGCGAAGAATTAAGAGAATTAGGTGGAATGTATCGCCGCGCCTTATCAGGTGTTGCCGTTATGCCAAGCGTGGAAAAATATGCTTACCAATTAGCGTCAAGCATCTATTCTGAACCAGTTGGATTATTCTATGGTAGAAAATATTTTGGTGAAGAAGCCAAAAAAGATATCATCGCCATGGTA
>CAJOOD010000192.1 GCA_905236085.1 uncultured Bacilli bacterium | reverse complement strand
TGGTATAGAAGAGCATCTCATCTATATCTTAAAAGATGCGGGAGTTAACTGGATTAGATTAAAATTATGGGTTGATCCTAAGAGCACGAATGGTATCTCTTATGGAGGTGGAGAATCTAATCTAGAAAATACTTTATGGATGGCTAATGAGGCCAAGAAAGCGGGATTAAATCTATTATTAGATTTTCATTATTCCGATTATTGGACTCATCCAGGACAACAAATATTACCTAAATCATGGAATGATTGCACTTCTAAAGCCTTATTATTAGAAAGAATTAAATCATATACTACAGAAGTATTAACTAATTTTGATAATGCTGGTTGTCTACCTGATATGGTGCAATTAGGTAACGAGATATCTTCTGGTATATATCTCCAACAATATACCAGAGGAAGTGAATCATTAGATAGTTATGGACAACCTAGCTATCTCACTAATAAATCTAATTATTCTTATGGCACTAAAAACGCGAATGAATATTATGATTACATCAAAGCGGCTTCAGAAGGCGTTGATGAAGTTAGTAATGATATCAAGAAAGTCATACATTGGGCTAAGGGTAGCACTATTAGTAGCGGTACTATTAATAATTTCTTTAACAATATGCCAAGTGCTTATTATGATTACGCAGCGATATCATTTTATCCATTCTATTGCTTTGATAATATAAATGATGCTAATAGCATATTAAGCGGATTAAATTTATCTAAACCTTGGTTTATCGCGGAAATATCTTATCCATTCTCAGGATTGGGCTGGATTAGCGGCGTTACTGAATTTACTATCTCTGATTGGACTACTTCTAGCAAGTCCTCTAATATTGCAATTAAATCTTCTTATCCGTTTACCGGAGCGGGTCAAGCTAATTTAATCCACGATATCACTGAAGCAGTCGTTAATAATAATGGATTAGGTATATTTTATTGGGAGAGCGCTTGGATTCCTAATGCCTCTATCGGCTGGGCGGGATCAGGCTCTAAAAACACCTATGGTAATCAAGGCTTCTTCTCATTTGATGGTAAGGCTATTGCTAATCTAGATTTATTCGCTCAGATGTCAAAATATATTTAATTAGACAACAATTCATCTAATTCTTTATTAATTCTTCTTGCTCCTCTAATGGAGCTTAGACCGTGTGATTTTAAGAAATCATAATCATAGTGATTATCATTATATTTTCTTATCACTTTTACTCCGATACATGGCATATCATAGAATGTCTCATTTAATGAGACTACTTCTAGTTTATATTTAACCGCGCCTATAGGCTTAGTGATATAGATGTAGATGATATCCCCTATTTTTATCGACGCTATTTTCTTCCAGATAGGATGAGGGGTATCTAATACCTTAGATACATCGTACATATTAGGATTCGCGGGAGCAATCCATATATTATTAGATAATTTATTTTTATCAATAGATAATTGATATGATTTATCGATATATTCCATGATGATATCATCGGATAAGGTATCATCTAATATAATAGTTATCCACGATTTCTTATTCATATGATAAGCGGGATAAAATCCTTTCTTATCTAATAATTTAATAATCTCATCCTTTTCTAATTTGATATCTATTAATTCAACATTATTATCAATTCCATATGGTTTATAAGCGTTGATATATGCGACTAATACATACCATTTATGAGATAGAGGATTTTCAAATACGGAGTCTTCAAATTTATCTCCCCATTTAAATATCGGTTCATCATGATATTTATCATATATCCTTCTAGCAATTCTATTGCTTTGAGGATATCTATATATCATAGGTTTATAATATTTGTCTTTGATATCATCTAATATCTCAAGATATTCGTTCTTAACAAGTGATGGGAATCCTTCTACATAATCTATCCGATAATTGATATATTCATCGTTATAATCCATGTCCATTATCTTGCCTGTTATATCTCCATCTTTGATATCGATAAGCGTAAGAAAATTACCCACTTCCATCTTAATCTCTAAATGTAAGGTGGTATTAGGATCTATTAATTGATATTTGGCTAAATATTCTTTCTCGCTAAACATTTCTTTAATTATCTAGATAATAGTGTTTATCTATATTATTGCTCAAATCCGGATTCAATTGCGTGTTTAAGCGAATTTAATAAGGGACTCGCCCAATCATACGCTCCTACTTTTGCAGCTTCACCAATCTTCATACCAACATATTCATTAGTGCTAGAGAAATATAAATGTATTCTATTTTTATGAATTCTAGGATATTTAACTTCATATTTATCTATAAAAGATGATATAAATCCATCTATATCTTGTTCTTTTTCTTTTAAATAATTATCGAAAATAATAGCAATGCATAGGTCTTCTAATGTTCCGTTTCTCATTTCGCTAGAACAAGTTGGAAATAACGTATAACAAATGGATATATCATTTTCTTTTTGCCATATATTGCATGTATCAGGAATAGGAAGCGAAGAATTATAAAGAGATGATTTAATGCTTTTTATTGCAGAATCAGCATCTTTTTCTGCGTCTCGAATAATTAAAATGCTTTTAACATTTTCATATCCATCCATATTCCTTAAGCCAATAAGAAAATTTGTTAATTGATTAATACCGCCAAAATCTAAAACCAAAATATCGTTACTAAATCTAGGATCATCCATTAAAGGAGTGCTGTTTAAATATTCAATTATGAATAATTGAGCATCTTTCCCCTCACATAGAATTAGAAAAGGAGTCATATATAGTCTATCAAATCTATTTAGGCTATTACTCATCTATCTAACCTCTAAATCAGAATTCAACGCACTCCTAAGTAAGTCGTATGAATATCTATAGGCTTTTAATCCATCTTTATCATTTCCTAAACGATAATAACAGAAATCACCTTCCATACTTCTAAGACCGCTGATGGAACTAGAAATAGCTTCAATGCTGTGCGTGGTACAAATTACTTGGCAGTTACATTTAATAGATAATGAGCCAATTGTTCTCCATAAATTATCTAACATCGTATAATGAAAACCAGTATCGACTTCATCGATAAGTACTGCTCCATCTTTAGATTGTAAGATGCTAAGAACTATATAAATAAGTTTATTAATACCATCTCCTGCAAATTGGATAGGTAATAATCCATCTTTATTACGGAGATATAAACTAGGAACACCACCAAAAGATAAAGTAGTAATATCGCTAATGGTTGGATCAATCATCTTTAATATCTCCACTACATCTTGCTTCTTATCATCTAATTCTACACGTGACATCAAATCAGCAATAGAGGCATCGCTTCTTATAATAGCGTCACTGATAAAGCGTATCTTTAATGCTTCTACATCTGATACCTTACCAGATATGGCTTCATTATCATGGAGTATGGCTTTACCACTCGCAGAGACATGAAACATTTCTACATAATCATCTTGCTTAAAAATACCTTTAATTGTATATGAATCTTTAACCGCTAAACGGATTTCTTCTAAAGCTTGCTGCGATATTCTAGCGTTAGAATTAGGAATATATTCATCATCTTTAGATAATTCTAAAGAAACATTCTGATTTTTATATACTGAAGTGATAGAAATAGTATTAGATGGATCTCTTTTATAAAATAGAGGTTCCCATACTTCTGTGTTAGTAAAACTAAACATTTTATTTCTAAATATATTTAAACTTTGTAATGAAGCATTATTGCCATGTGATGCTAATAAGAACAAGGCTTCAAGCAATGAGGTTTTGCCAATATTATTCTTACCAGAGACTAAAACAACTGGTCGCATATTTTCAACGTATAAATTTTGCAATCCACGGAAATTATGTATCTTAACACTGCCAAATTTAGGGCTTCTTTCTTCTGAATA
>CAJOOD010000191.1 GCA_905236085.1 uncultured Bacilli bacterium | reverse complement strand
GCCATTGTGAATTAATCCTCCTAATATCTAATAGGGTGGCAAAAGGCAAAATTGACAAAAATATTTTTTATAAGTTAGACATCCTACATAGTAGGATAAATTTTCAATATAATTTTTACCCATTAGATTTAGTCACTGCTGGATAAAGAAAATTCATTCATATACTTATTCGGTAAAAAATTAATTAATTAACTTTTAATTGATAGACAATTAAGGTAATATATAAGTAACAAATAACACAAGTTATTTACACATAGGAGGATCCTTATATGGATTTTTTAGCAAACAATATTCGTAATGTCGCTGTATTGGGCCACCAAGGTACTGGCAAAACGACCTTGGTCGAGTCGCTTTTGTCCATTACTAGTGGCAAAGAAAAAGGCAGTATTGAAAGAAAAAACACCGTTTCTGATTTTACTGCAGAAGAAAAGAATCGTTTAACATCATGCTCACTCGCAGTTGTACCTGTCTATCATGCTGGTCACAAAATCAACCTCATCGATATTCCTGGTAATGACGATTTCATTTATGAGGCCATTGGTGTAACTAAATCAATTAAAGGTGCTATCTTATTAGTGGATGCATCTAAAAAAGTCGAAGTAGAAAGCATTAAACATTTCAAAATGCTTAGAAAACGTGGAATTCCTACCATCATCTACCTCAATAAAATGGATAAAGAAAACATCAATTACAAAGATGTTTTAGAAGATGTTAAAGAAAAATTAGGAAAACAATGCATTCCATTTGCCTTACCAATTGGGCATGACGCTACATTTGATGGATTTGTCAATGTCGTCGAATTAAAAGCTCGTAAATTCAATGGAAAAGAATGCGTTGATTGCGAAATCTTTGAAGATAAAAAAGCCACTGTTTTAGAACTTCATAACGATATTATGGAACAAGTTGCTTTAACAGATGATGCTTTATTAGATAAATTCTTCGGTGGTGAAGAATTAACCACAGAAGAAATTCAAAGCGGATTAAGAAAAGGCGTATTATCTGGCGATTTATGCCCAGTCTTAGTTGGTTCCGCTACATTAGGTATTGGTCTACATACCATGTTAGATATGTTCATCAAATATCTACCAGCACCAAGTGATTTAAAACCACTCGTCGGTGTTAATGAAAAAGGCGTAGAAGTTGAAAGAAGAACTGACGCCAATGAACCATTTTCAGCCTATGTATTTAAAACCACAGTGGACCCATATTCTGGAACTATCTCCTTATTAAAGATTAATTCCGGTACATTAAATGTTGGCGATGAAGTATATGTCCCACGTTTAGACAATACATTTAAAGTCTCCAATTTATTCTTTGTCTCTGGCAAAGAACAAACCAAGACTGATAAAGCCTTCGCAGGTGATATCGTTGCCATCTCTAAATTAGATGATATCGATACCGGTGATACATTATGTGATCCAGATAATATCGTTGACTTCAAGGCCGCTCATCTACCAACCGCTGTTTATTTCCGCAGTTTAGAAGTAGCTAATAAGAAAGATGAAGATAAATTAAATGCTTCATTAAATAAGATATTAAAAGAATCTCCATGTATCGTCTTACAAAGAAATACAGAAACCAAACAATTATTAATCGGTGGTTTAAGTGATACTCATTTAGCATACATTGCTGAAAAAATTAAAAACTCCTATGGTATTCAAGTAGTATTAGGTGTTCCAAGAGTTGTCTATAGAGAAACAATTAAAGGAACAGCAGAAGCTGAAGGTCGATATGTCAAACAATCTGGTGGTTCTGGTTTCTATGGTGTTGTCCAAATGAGATTTGGTCCTAACCCAGATGGTGATGAAAATATCTTCACCGAAGAAGTTCATGGTATGAACATTACCAAACAATACTTCCCAGCCGTTGAAAAAGGTTTCTATAAAGCTACCGCATCTGGCCCATTAGCGGGATTCCCAGTTATCGGTGTTAAAGCTACATTATTAGATGGTAAAGAACATTCTGTTGACTCTAATGAAACCGCATTTATGCTCGCTGCATCTATCGCATTCAAAGATGCTTATAAGAGATGTAATCCTATCATCTTAGAACCTATTATGAAAATCACCATTAACGTTGATGGACAATTTGTTGGTTCCATTATGTCTGACTTATCCACTAGACGTGGACGTATCTTAAATATGGAAGAAGCTGGAGATGGCACACAAAATGTCGTAGCCTTAGTCCCAGAATCTGAAATCTTAGATTACGTTACCAGCTTAAGAGTTATGACTCAAGGTAGTGGTTTCTTCAACCGTGAATTTGATTCATATCAACGCGTCCCAGCGGAAATCCAAGAAAAAGTTATCGCTGAAGCATCAATGCTCAAAGATAATTAATATAATAATTCAATAATTTAGGAGGCATATTATTATGTTAGAACCTTACACAGAAGAACAATTATTCAACTTAAGAACTGTTGAAGTTGAAGCTGGTACAGAAGTCGACCGCTTCAAATGCGAATTATTCGCCGTCTATGAAGATGGAAGAGAACAATTAGTTGGCAAAAGAAAATATAAAGTAAGAGAAATCAAAGGCGAAGGCTATATTGGATTTGATGCCTATAATCATTATGTCGAATATGGCATCACTGAAAGAGTAAGAATTACCTATATCGGCAAAGATTATGTCTGCATCTTCTTTAGATGCCCAGCCCAAGGTAATGTCCCAACCTTATATCGCGTAAGCTTTAAAGAAAATGGTCTTGTTCACGAAATCGATTCTGGCAAAGGAATTAAATATCGTTTAGTGACCACGATTAAACCAAAAGATTACGTAGACTAAAAGATAAAGGAACGACTTAATTGCCGTTCCTTTTTAATTAAATATTCGCTTTTCGCAGTGTTTTATTGTTCGGCGATGACATCCGCTTCATCAAATTTCTTTAATAAATCCGCGGTAACTAATTTCTTTTTATCCTCACCCTTAACATCATAGATGACACGTCCTTGATGGAGCATAATCAATCTATCGCCATAATTAATCGCATCACGCATATTATGGGTAATCATTAAGGTTGTTAGATGTGTTTCTCTAACAATCTTTTCAGTTAGTTCCATAACTATTTTCGCGGTCTTAGGATCAAGAGCTGCGGTATGTTCATCAAGAAGTAATATTCTTCTATCTTTATTATATTCATGTAAAGCGTTAGAGAATTTTATATAAGCATCTAATCTTGCTTCATCATCTTGAGCAATTTTGCTTTCTTCTAAATAGATGTTTTTATGTTCATCATAGAATTTAGACGCTTCTAATTTAGCATCATTTTTTGCAACTTTTAAGCGAGATTTGATATCCTTTTTGTCATTTCTAGAAGCATTAACTAATTCGCTTTTAATCGAACCAGTGACATTATCGATATGGGTATTGATGAATTCCTTTTTAGTATCTAATCTAGAATCAGTCGCCGCCATTAAAAGAGTCATGGCCTGTCTTTGCCCACCTGACATGACACCAACTTTTTGTCCTAATCTAGTTTCTAAATTAAGATTGAATTGTTTTAATAATCTAACGAAATATAACTTAATCATATTAGAGGAGAATCCCCATTTAATAACGGAACGAGTTTTCCCTTTTCTAAAAGCTAATTCTAGATTTTCTAAACAAGTCATATTAGAGGCGGTGCCCATCTTAGGATCTTGGAAGACACGACCAAAATAATTTGCTCTTTTATGTTCTTTAACTTTAGTAATATCTAAATCGCCTAATAATATTTGTCCTGAATCAGGTTGTAAGACACCAGTTAAAATATTTAATAATGTCGATTTACCAGAGCCATTACCTCCAATAATAGTAACGAATTCTCCATCATTAATCTCAAGAGATACATTCTTTAAAACAACACGGTCATCTTGTACATTTCCCGTCAAATTAAAGGTTTTTGAAACGTTTTTAATAACTAGCATATTATTTATTCTCCTTTAATTTAACTTTATTAAATAGATTCTTAAAGCTATTTTTAATCAATGGTAAGCATAAAGCAATAGTGATTAATATGGCATATAATAAATTCTTTAATTGGGTTGGGAAACCTAAAGAGATAGCGACATTAACAATAATGAAATAGACAATACCTCCTAAGGCTACAGATATAATCCAGTTTTTAAAACTACGTTTACCAAAAATAGTTTCACCAATTAATATAGATGCTAGACCCACGACTAAGAAGCCAGAAGCTGTCTTAACATCAAAGCTTCTAACATCTTGAGCATACAAGGCGCCCGCTAAACCGATAAGAGCGTTAGATAATGATACGCAGACAATAGTCGCGGTATTAGTATTAATACCTTGTGTTCTAGACATCTGCTCATTCATACCAGTGGCTCTAATAGCCATTCCGTATTCTGTACCAAAGAAGAAATAAATAATAAATAT
>CAJOOD010000190.1 GCA_905236085.1 uncultured Bacilli bacterium | reverse complement strand
TTAATGTCGATGAATTATTAGATGAAAATGGGATGTCATTAAATAAATTAATCGATGTGATTAATAAGAATTTATAACAATCTATAAGATAGACTGCAAAACAAATAATATTTACCTTCCTACTATGTTTTGGAGTCTTTTTCTTTTATATTTCCATACTGGGAATATAGAAAAAAGTATTTAATTTGTCTTTAGTATATTTTATACTAATAAGTGGTTATTTTCGGGAGGAAAATTTTTAATGGAAATAAAGAAAAAACTCATCCCTGTTGACGGCAATACTGCCGCAGCGATGGAAAGTTATAATTTTGCTGAAGTTGCCGGAATTTATCCTATTACCCCATCTTCCCCAATGGCGGAAAATGTTGATGTTTATGCATCTCAAGGTAGAAAGAATTTCTTTGGCAGCAAAGTAAAAGTTGTAGAAATGCAATCTGAAGCAGGCGCTTCTGGTGCAGTTCATGGTGCCTTACAAGGTGGTAGCCTCGCGGTCACATATACCGCATCTCAAGGCTTATTATTGATGATTCCTAACATTTATAAATGGGTAGGCGAAGAATTACCAGCGGTCTTACATGTCTCCGCGCGTAGCTTAGCCACTAGATCATTATCCATCTTTGGTGATCACCAAGATATCTATGCAGTTAGACAAACTGGCGCGGTCATGTTATGCTCACATTCCGTCCAAGAAGTCGCTGATTTAGCCAGTGTAGCTCACTTAATCGCTATCGATGGTGAAGTTCCTGTCGTTCACTTCTTTGATGGCTTTAGAACATCTCATGAAATTCAAAACGTTGAATTTGTCGATGATAACGAATGGAAGAAATTACTTCCTATGGATAAAGTGGAGAAATTTAGAGCTAGAGCTTTAAATCCACATACCCATCCTGTCACTCGTGGTGGTGCAGAAAATGATGATATCTACTTCCAAGGCCGTGAAGCACAAAACTTACATTACGCTAAAGCAGTAGAAGTCGCAGAAAAATATTTAAAAGAAGCTAGTAGATTAACTGGTAGAGAATATGCTCCATTTACCTATTATGGTCCTAAAGATGCTGAAAGAGTCATCATCGCTATGGGTTCAGTTACTGAAACCATTACCGAAGTTATCGATGAATTAAAAGGCGAAAAGATTGGTTTAGTTAAAGTTCACTTATATAGACCATTCTCTGCGAAACATTTAGTCGCTGTATTACCAGAATCTGTTAAACGTATCGCTGTCTTAGATAGAACTAAAGAAGTTGGTGCCTCTGGCGAACCATTATATCTTGATGTTGTCGCTGCCTTAAAACAAGAAGGTAGAGAAGTAGAAGTCTATGGCGGTCGTTATGGCTTATCTAGCAAAGATACTCAACCAAAGGACATGAAAGCGGTCTTTGATTTCTTAGCTAGTGAAAAACCATTCCATGATTTCACCGTTTCTATTAACGATGATGTCACTCATAAATCCATTCCAGTGGATGATAATTTCCATGTTAAAGCCACTTACACATCTTGCTTATTCTATGGTTTAGGCTCTGATGGTACAGTCTCGGCGAACAAGTCCTCTGTTAAAATCATTGGTGAAGCTACTGGCCAATATTCTCAAGCATATTTCGCATATGACTCTAGAAAAGCTGGTGGTGCGACTAGATCACATTTAAGATTTGGTAAAGATCCAATTCATTCCACCTATTATGTCTCTAATGCTGACTTCATTTCTTGTTCATTAGATACCTATATCTTCAAATTTGATATGTTAAAGAATTTAAAGAAGGGTGGTACATTCTTATTAAATACTGATATGTCTGATGAAGCCTTAATCAAGGCCTTACCAAACAGAATGAAATATCAATTAGCGACTAAAGAAGCTAAATTCTATGTTATCGATGCGAATAAGATTGCAGCGGAAATCGGTATGGGTAGACATACCAATACCATTCTTCAAGCTTCCTTCTTCTATTTAAATCCTGGCATTATGCCATATGAAGAAGCTAACAAATACATGAAGAAATACGCTGAAAAATCTTATGCGAAAAAAGGTCAAGAAGTCGTCGAACTCAACTGGAAAGCTATCGATGCCGGTACTGAAGGCTTAAGAGAAATTAAAGTTGAAAAAGAATGGGCTAATTTAAAACCAACAGTCGAAAGAAAATTAACAGGTGATGATTATTTCGATAATTATGTCTCTGTTATCGGTAACTTAGATGGTGATACCTTACCAGTTTCTAAATTCAATGAATTTGAATTAGAAGATGGCACCATGCAAAACGATATCACCTTCCGTGAAAAGAGAGCCATTGCTGATAGAGTCCCACTATGGCATAAAGAAAACTGTATTCAATGTAATAATTGTGCCTTTGTTTGTCCACATGCGACTATTCGTCCATTCTTATTAAATGAAAAAGAATTAGCTGAAGCTCCAGAAATCGTTAAAAACGATGTCCTAGCCGCGGTCGGTCCAGGCTTACAAGGATTATCATATCGCTTACAAGTCTCACCAGAAAACTGCGTTGGTTGCGGATTATGCGTCGTTGAATGTAACGCGAATAAAGTTGGCAAGAAAGCCCTTGAAATGGTGGAAGCTAAATCACAATTCCCACAAGAAGAAGGCGCTGATTATTTATTCAAACATGTGACCTATAAAGCTGATAAATTACCAGCGGCTATGCAAACCTCCGTTAAGGGTGTCTCATTCTTAATGCCATATATGGAAATATCTGGTGCTTGTGCTGGCTGTGGTGAAACTCCATATTATAGATTAGTATCACAATTATTCGGTAAAGATATGTTAGTGGCTAATGCGACTGGATGTTCCTCCATCTATTCTGGTTCCACTCCATTAACTCCATTCTGCACTGATAAGAATGGGGAAGGTGTGGCTTGGGCTAACTCCTTATTCGAAGATAATGCTGAATTCGGTTATGGTATGAGAGTAGCTACTGATCATAAATTAGCCGCGATTTGCGAAATCTTAGAAGCCGCGAAGGCTAGAGAAGGCGTTGAAGGCGAATTAAAAGAAGTCATCGATCAATATTTCGCTAATATTAAGAATAGAGAAGCCGTCAGACCAATCGCTAAACGCTTAGTCGAATTGCTTAAAGCTTCTAAAGACGAAGAAGTTAAAGCTGTCCTAGATTATGAAAGAGATTTAGTTGATAAATCTGTCTGGATTATCGGTGGTGATGGCTGGAGCTATGATATCGGTTATGGTGGTGTTGATCACGTCATCGCTAACGAAGAAGATGTTAACATCTTAGTCTTAGATACCGAAGTATATTCCAATACCGGTGGTCAATCTTCTAAATCTTCACAAACCGGCTCTATTGCCAAATTTACCGCTGCTGGTAAGAAGACCGCGAAGAAGAACCTCGCTTTAATTGCTATGTCTTATGGTAATGTCTATGTGGCACAAATCTCTTTAGGCGCTAATCCAATGGCGGCTATTAAAGCCTTAAAAGAAGCTGAATCTTATAACGGACCATCCTTAATTATCTGCTACGCACCATGTGCTAACCATGGTATTAAAGGTGGATTGTCCAACTCCATGAAAGTGGAGAAAGCAGCAGTGGAATCTGGTTACTTCACTTGCTTCCGTTATGATCCAAGATTATTGGCCCAAGGTAAACCAGCCTTAACATTAGACTGCAAAGAACCTGACTTCTCCAAATTCCGTGACTTTGTCATGGGTGAAACCAGATTCTCTCAATTACCACGTGTCAATCCAGCGGAAGCGGAAGAATTATTAACCAAATCTGAAAATTACGCTAAAGCGCGTTGGGAAAGAATTAAGAAATTTGGTCTATAATCTTATTTAACTAATTGGGGGCTGAGATTTCAGCCCTCTTTTTATATCTTTATATTTATATAATGTGGAAAAAATAAAGCCGATAAATTAAAATAATTACATAAATTTACGGAGAAAATTATGTCGAAATTAATCGTTCTATCTGGAGTGCCAGGTTCAGGAAAATCATATATATCTAATCTATTAAAGAAATTAAGAAAAGGTCACGTCTATGTTATTGGAAGTGATGATTTACGAGAATTAGTGCAGGGTGATCAACAAGATTTAAGTAATGACCCTTTAATTTGGAAGATGTTTTATGAATTAGCTAAGGTCTATGCTTTAGATAAGGAAGGATTAGTATTATTAGATGCCTGTAACGCTAAAGAAGTCTATAGAACAGATTATGTTCAAGAATTAGTGCCTTTATTTGATGAGATATCATTAGTGATGTTTAAATTAGATGCTTCCTTAGTTAGAAAGCAAAATATTGATCGCGATCGACCAGTCCAACCACATATCTTAGAAGAATTCTTTAAAACATTTGAAGATGTGGGGGAGAAGGATAGGGCATTATTTAAACATATCTATGTCATTAAAGAGATCGCTAATATCGCTCCTATTGTTGATAAAATTGTTAGCGAATAATCCTATTGGCGCATTATTAATATCATAAATCCGACATTTAAGATTGACGGATATAAAGCATAGTTTGCCTTAGCAATATGTTAAGAATTGAAAATCAATAATTTATTATTTATTCTCATATCTTTATGAGC
>CAJOOD010000189.1 GCA_905236085.1 uncultured Bacilli bacterium | reverse complement strand
ATCCCTAATTATGTAACGTCCCCTTCCATTAACAGTTAGGTAAACAGGTTTTCCTTCGGATACATGCTCAAGAACAGTATTGTAATTCCTTAAATCAGAAACTGGTAATATTGTTGCCATTATGTTATCCTCCTGCATTCTTATTATATCAGATTGAATAAATATTAAGCAATATATTACGTAAAATATTACGAAGATTTTTTCTTTTCAAACTTTGCTTAAATAAAAAAGCAATGTTTTACTATGTAGATAATTTGGTTTCATTTATAATGAATTCGCTATGAAAGACTTCTATTTAGAAATTAAACACGTTGATAAAAAGACTGGTGCTAGATATGGTATCCTTCATACTCCTCGTGGTGATTGTGAAGTCCCGATGTTTATGCCTGTTGGTACTTTAGCAACAGTTAAGACATTATCTCCAGAAGAACTTCATCAAATGGGAGCGGGTACTATTTTAGGTAATACGTATCATTTACATATTAGACCTGGTGAAGATATCGTCGCTAAAGCTGGTGGTCTTCATAAATTCATGAATTGGGATGGACCAATTCTCACAGATAGTGGTGGCTTTCAAGTTTTTTCACTCGCGGAAAATCGCAAAATAACCGAGGATGGTGTGGAATTTAAGAATCATTTGAATGGTGATAAATTATTCTTTTCTCCTGAAGTATCAATTGGTATTCAAGAGAAATTAGGCTCTGATATTGCGATGTCTTTTGATGAATGCATTCCTTGGCCAGCAGATTATGAATATTGTAAAAAATCCACCGAAAGAACAATCCGTTGGGCTAAACGTGGTTTAGATGCCCATACGAGAGAAGACCAGGCTTTATTTGGTATTGTTCAAGGTGGCGATTATGAAGATTTAAGAAAGATGTGCGCTGAAGAATTAGTGAAAATGGATTTCCCCGGTTATTCGATTGGGGGTACATCTATTGGTGAACCAAAAGATAAATTTTTTGAAATGGTGGAATATGCGATTAAATATCTACCAGATGATAAACCGAGATATGTGATGGGTATTGGTTCAATCGATTATATTTTAGGAAGTATCAAGCGTGGTGTTGATATGTTTGATTGTGTTTTACCAACTAGATTAGCTAGACATGGCGCTCTGATGACAAGTCATGGACGTGTCAATATTAAGAACGAAAAATACAAAGAAGACTTTTCAACTCTAGATGATAACTGCGATTGCTATTGCTGCAAGAACTACACTAAAGCGTATTTAAGACATTTATATATTTGTGATGAGACTTTTGGAAAACGACTAATGTCTATCCATAATGTGCGCTTCTTAATCAAATTAGTGGAAGAAGCACGTGTCGCGATACAAGAAGACCGCTACGAAGAATTCATGGAAGAAAAGCTCCAAGAATTTGGCGATGAAAGAGGTTTCTAATGGATATCAATTTATTTGATTATTACCTTCCAGAAGAATTAATTGCGCAAAGTCCCGCGGAAAAAAGAGATCATTCGCGTCTTTTAGTTGTCAACCGTGAAAACCAAACATATGAAGATAAATATTTCTACGACATCATAAATTATCTACACGAGGGCGATGTTTTGGTGAGAAACAACACGAAAGTTATACCCGCTCGATTACTTGGCATTAAAGAAAAAACAGGAGCGCATTGTGAACTACTTTTATTAAAACAATTAGAGGGTGATAACTGGGAGTGTCTTACTAGACCAGCTAAATCTTTAAAAGTTGGAGCGAGTGTTGATTTTGGTGAAGGTAAGCTCATCGCTGAATGCATTGAAGAAAAAGAAGAAGGTATCCGTGTCTTTAAATTTATCTATGAAGGAATATTTTTAGAAGTATTAGATGAGTTAGGTAAAATGCCTCTTCCACCATACATTGCAAAACAATTATGCACTAATGATCGTTATCAAACAGTTTATGCTAAATACGAAGGTAGTGCCGCCGCTCCAACAGCGGGCTTTCATTTTACCGAAGAATTATTTGATAAATTAAAAGAAAAAGGCGTGGAAATTATTGATGTTACTTTGCATATTGGTCTAGGCACTTTCCGTCCAGTAAAAGTGGAAGATACAAAAGACCACATCATGCATAGTGAAGTCTATGAAATTAGTGAAGAGGCTGCGCAAAAATTAAATGAAGCGAAAGCACAAAACAAACATATTATAGCCATTGGTACAACATCGGTTAGAACATTAGAAGCCAACTATACTAAATACGATATGTTTTATCCTACAAAGGAATCAACGAATATATTTATTGAACCGGGATATCAATGGAAAACAGTGGATGCTTTAATTACCAATTTCCACTTACCAAAATCTACCTTGATTATGCTCGTCTCGGCCTTTATGGGACGTGAATTTACGTTAGAAGTTTATAAACACGCAGTTGAAGAAAAATATCGATTCTTCTCTTTTGGGGATGCAATGTTCATCTATGGAAGAAACAAAAATTAATTACAATAAAGAGTTTGAAAAAGAACTAAAAAAGGTTTCTATTTTGCGTAAGAAACCAACTTTGTTGCTCCATGTTTGTTGTGGGCCTTGTTTTACTTATCCT
>CAJOOD010000188.1 GCA_905236085.1 uncultured Bacilli bacterium | reverse complement strand
TGGGGTCTTAAAAGGTAATTTGCCAACACGTGTCGCTCTTAGTTGTGCTTCTATTTCTGACTCCATGGTGGTTATCAATGAAGGTGGAGCGGAGAAATTATTAGGTAAAGGCGATATGTTAGCTATGTCTCCACTTATTTCCCGTACCGGTGTTACGAGACTTCAAGGTTGCTTTGTCTCTAATGATGAAATCGACGCCGTTGTCAGCGCTATTAAGGAGACATATCCACTTAAATATGATGAAAATTATCTCGATTTGACTGACCATTCTAAGGATCCACCTCCAATGTTTAGCCGAAGTGAAGGTGAACCTGGTCAAGATAAACAAGTCGATACTTTATATGAAGATGTCAAAGCTTTTGTTATGATGGAAGAATTTGCCTCTATCTCTAAAATCCAAAGACAATTCTCCGTGGGATTTAATAGAGCAGGCAGATTATTCTCTCAATTACAAAGCGATGGAATAGTGGAATCTAATGCCGCTTCTAAGGGTAATGCAAAAGGATGTAGAGTCCTCATACATGATGCTGCCTATGGTGATGCGCCAGATATTGCTAGCGATGAATCTTCGACATTAGAAACCCTCGCGGAATATAAGAAGCATTCCGATGACACCAATGGAGGCCCATATTAATGATCAAACATGAAAGATCGTTCTTTCAAGCTAAATTGATAGATTACGATAAAATAAATCTCGTCGTTTTCACCTCGGTGACTAAAACTAAAGATAATTATGTCTTTTTGGTAAAAGATTTCCTCCCAGTAGCGAAATTAACTCCATCGAAAACTCATTCCATGAATGATATCAGCTTTTATGAATTCCATTTAAATCATAAAATCGAATTAGGTCATCTATATGAATTATATATTCCTGATTTTGGCTCGGCGCCTGTGGATGTTACTGATGCTATATATTTTGATGATTTTGATAAAGAATTTGGCTATGATGGTGATGATTTAGGCTCTACTTATTATCCTGATCATACCGATTTTGTGGTCTGGGCTCCTTTAGCCTCTAATGTTTCCGTCTTATTATATTATGAAAATAATAACATCATCCGTAAGATGAAAAGAGAAGAAAAAGGCATATATCGCATCCGCGTAGAAGGTGATTTAAAAAATATTCCTTATCAATATGTCGTCACTAATTCGGGGGTATCTAGAGAAGTTAACGATCCATATTCTAAAGGGACTACGGATAATTCAAGATACAGCGTAGTCATCGATATAAATGAATTAAACAAAATAGAAAAAATCAATTCTAATCTCAATAAATCCATCTTAGATTCCACGATATATGAATTAAATGTCCGTGATTTTACTATTGATGAGAATAGCGATATTGAAAATAAAGGTAAATATCTCGGTTTAATTGAACCTAATAGAAAAACTAGAGGTGGTAATCCTGCTGGATTAGATTATTTAAAATATTTAGGAATCACTCATATCCAACTCCAACCATTATTAGATTTCGCTAATGTGGACGATTTAAATGCTTCTAAATCATATAACTGGGGTTATGATGTGATTTCTTTCTTTAATTTAGAAGGTTCTTATTCTAATAATCCTAAAGATCCAATTACGAGATTAATGGAAGTTAAAAAGATGATTGCTGAATTACATCGTAATAATATTGGTGTTAATTTAGATGTCGTATATAATCATATCTATTCTTACGAATTTTCCGCTTTTGAAAAGATTGTTCCTAATTATTTCTTTAGAAAACAAAAAGGCCATATGTGTAATGGCTCAGGATGTGGAAATGATATCGCTAGCGAGAGATTCATGGTTAGAAAGATGATTGTCGATTCTTTAAAATATCTCACCGAAACATTTGATTTTGATGGATATAGATTTGATTTAATGGGATTAATCGATATTAAAACCATGGAAGAAATTAAAAAAGAATTAGATAAAATCAAAGATAATGTCTTCTTATATGGCGAGGGATGGGGGATTCCAACTGGAATAGATTATCAAGAACAGGCCTCAATCATGAATGCCTTTAAGACTCCGTTCTTATCTTATTTTAATGATTCTTATCGTGATATATTAAAAGGTTCAACTTTCGATATGGCGGCAAAAGGTTATATCGGAGGGGATTCTTCTTATCTCGATGGAATGATTTATGCTTCGATGGGATGTGCGAAAGAATATACCTATCCTCCAAGATTTATCTCGGCATCACAATCGATAAATTATGTTGAATGTCATGATAATTCCACCTTATATGATAAATTGGAATATTCTAATGGCAATGAAGACGAGGAAATTAAATTAAGTCGTATCAAACTCGCTAATGCATTGATTGGATTTAATTTTGGCGTTCCATTCTATCACATGGGTCAAGAAATTGGCCAATCTAAGAATGGTGAAGACAATACATATAATATGGGTGATAAATATAATAAGATGCAATATGACTTAGTGGATAAGAGATTTGATATGGTTCGTCAATTTAAAGATATCCTAAAAGTGAGAAAAGAATTGGGAATATTTAATCTAAATTCTGGAAAAGATATATTTAACGCTCTAGATTTTGAAAAATTTGAAGATGGTATTCTTGTTGTTAAATATCTTTTGCCGCATGATAAATTTGAAAATATTATTATGGTTACCAATCCAAGCGATCATACCTTTAATTTAACTTTACCTGATTATTATATTTTATATTTCGCTAATGCAGGAGCTATCTATGATAAGAAGAAATATAAATTTATTAATCCGATTATCGCTCCTAGATCAACAAGTGTCTTCGTAAAAGAGAAATAATTATGTCAACGATATCTAGATTAGCTAAGCCAGTCTTGTTAGGAGGTAGTAAAATCGTATGGAAATATTTAACATTTTTTAAGCGTATATCTTTTCATCTCGATAGATATGATCCTCAATTAATTCACGATAAAACTAAGAAATTATTTCATTATGTCCTAGATAAATTAGATGTAGAACTTATTATTGAAGGTCAAGAAAATATCCCTAATGAGACTTTTTATTTATATTCTAATCATAATGGGACCATGGATCCGGTTTTATTAACCACCTGTTTTGATAAACCTATTGCATTCGCCGCAAAAAAAGAGATTTCTAAATATCCCTTTATCGCTACAATATTAAAGGATCAAGGTGGACTATTCTTAGATAGAGATGATTTACGTCAACAATTAAAGGTGATGAAATTAATTGAAGAAGAATTAATTAAAGGAGAAAGAAATTTCTGCATATTCCCCGAAGGAACTAGAAATAAAGACGCTAATAGGTTATTAAATGATTTCCATAATGGTTCACTTAGACCAGCGATGAAAACTAAGACTCCTATCTTACCGGTAATAATATTAGGGAGTGATAGAATATTAAAAGGAAATCCAAAATATAATAAATATCCAGTGCATATTAAATTCTTAAAACCACTATATTATGATGATTATAAAAATATCAAAGGTGAAGAATTAAACAAGATATTAAAAGAAGAAATGGAAAGCAGTATCGCCTTTGATTTAAGAAAAAAAGATCACCAAAAGATGATGGAATTAAATAAAGATAAATATCATAGATTATAAAAAGTTGAGACTTAAACTCAACTTTTTTATAATCATTAAAAAAGGCCATCCATAAGGATGACCTATTTGATAATGTCTAATTACTTTTAAACGATTGGGGAAGCAAATTCAACTTGGACGTAAGCGCCATAATTAAAAACGATAACATAATCATCAGTATCATTTAAATCATAGACACAAGCACCAGTAACTTCTTCTTCTAAAGTCCAATTTTTATTAGCGACTAATTTACCAACGAAATCTTCATATAATTCATCAGCAAAATAAGTATAAGCGATGATATCCATGAATTTGACAGCTTTAGCGGAAGAAGTTGTACCATCGACTGCACCATCAGAAACATAAGAGAATACAACGATATTTTCACTAGATGGAGTTAAATCTGGTAATTTATAAAAATTAGCAAATGCTTCGTTAGGTTTAGTAGCGGTTAATAATTCTTCATAAGTATCATAGACATTAGTAATTGTAGCAGGTTCGAGATTTCTAGCAGAGATTTGGTCGACAACCATGCTGGCATAACCATTATCAAACCAGAAAGCACCGAATATGACAAGATAATCACCAACTTCATAATCAGCGAAATTGGTATTAAATTCTTCGGCATTGGCTTCGCTCATATTTGGAACGACACATTCTAAGATGAATGGGTTTTCTGGATTATCTTCAAGTGAGGTTGGATCTTCACCTGGGAAGATGACTTCAAAATAAGTAGTTTCACCTGCGACAGCATGTGGAGCAGTAATTAATTGGAATGTACCTTCAACTAAAGCACCAGAATATAATCTAGAACCATATGAAGATAAGAATTCACGATCGAAATATGGGTTATAATAAACACCTTCGGCTTTACTTAATTTTTCGATGTAGTCGGCTTCAATTGTAATACGGCCGTCTTCTTGTGAAATGGTACCATAAACATCAACGGAATCTTTCCAACCAAAGTCAGCAATAACGACATCGCTATCTTCAGCGGCAACAACTTCTAAAGCCACTAAATCTAAAACGGTGTTACCAGTAGTATCGTTGATGATGAGGAAGTCGTTATTAGCTAAAGAAACTGTAACTTCTTTAATAGCGACTTTATCGCCAATGAAAGTTGGTTCTTGTGCGATGTTGTCCCAGTCTAAGATATCAGCAATTTCAACTTCTTCGTAGTCAGCATATGGATCTACTTCGCTGGAGCTGACCTCTTCACCGCTGCCACCATTACATCCGGCTAAAGCAGTTAAGGCTAATAATGACAATAATGTAGCGGATAATAATCCTTTTTTCATAATTTTTAATTTCTCCTTTTAACCTTTTTTATAAAGTTGCTTTTAAGGATATGCCTTTTAGGTGCAATAGTCAATACTTTTATTTTATAAAAGAGGTCAAAAAGAGACAAAATTATATATTTATAACAAATAATTCTTATTTCTTAAATATTTAGGGAAATGATTCTTGATAAGATTATTGC
>CAJOOD010000187.1 GCA_905236085.1 uncultured Bacilli bacterium | reverse complement strand
TGTCATAGATTTTATCTATAAATTATCCCTGTATAACCTATATATAGAAAATCACATAAGGATAAAGAAAAGAAAAAAGTTATTGACTACATAAAAATATTGATATAATCTTTAAACAACTTTTTACAAAAAAAGGAGATTTTAAAATAATGAAAAAAGGATTACTTAGTGTCTCATTAATCTCATTATTATCCCTAGTAGCGCTTACAGGTTGTAATAATGGTGGTAATGAAAGCACAACATCTTCAGAAGGTGTTGTATCATCATCCGAAGAAGTCAAATTAGAAGCCTTAGAAAATTTCTTAGAGGCCACTCTTGATGCCAACGGAACAGTCGAAGATAGCGAATTCGTTAAACACGAATATCTAGGTGCTCATAAAGGCTTTGTCAATACCTTTTTAGGTGAATATGTTGACTATGGCACAACTGGTTACATCAACATTGAAGATTATGGTACTTATGAAATCGAAATTGTAGACGAAGAAGTCTTTGAAGTAGAATTTGTCTATCCAGTAGAAATCGATTATACCGAACAATCCTATACTGTCTTTGATATCGGCTATTTTGGCGCAGAAGCCACATGGGTAGTTAACGAAGATGGTTCATTCACCACCGATGATGAAGACTTAGCTTTTGTCTTTGCTTATATGGATGGTCTTTCCAGCTTCTTTTATGACTTCTCTGAATTCGAAGTCACTCTTGATATTGATAACGATGGTGATGCCGTAGCAACTATCATCTTAGGCGGTTCTGCCAAATATGATGACTACGAATTTGCATTAGATGTGTATGATATTGGTGCCACCGAAAATGCTGCAGTTGAAGCTTATTTAGCAAGCGATCCAACATTCGCCCCATTACCAGGATTCTCTGATGACTTTATCGAAGAACTCGAATATGAAACAGATACTACCTTCGGTACGGACACATTACCATTCCCAAATGGTATCACATATGCCGCTAGCGAAAGCTTATTCATGATGGGCTTAATCGACTATAAGTCCGGTGACTTATCCACTACATATGCCGCTCAATTAGAAGAAGCAGGCTTCACTCTTGATAAAGATTTATCTGACTTAGCTGGAGAAGATTATGGTTATATCGATTATGTCTATTCCAAAGAAGTTGGCGAAGAAGATGAAAAATTCTATGCTCCAAAATTATATGTAGAATTCTACTTCTATAGCACTGATCTCATGAGCAAAGACACCGCTGCATTATATCCATATGGTGAATTCATGGTCTTTGCTTGGGGCGAACATGAAAAGAAACCTGAACTCTTAGATGAATATGAATTAGACGCTCGTATTAGCTCTGTTACATTACCAGGTGATGATATTCAAAATGCTTATCCTGCTATCGATTTAGGAGGCAAAGCTACAAAGATTGAATACCTTGATTTAACCGAAAAATATCAAGCCTTGTATGGTCAATGGGGCTATATTGAAGATTTCGTCGCTAGCGTTAAAATCTATATCGAAGATGAAGAAGATGCCCTTAGCATTGCTGGCGCTTATGGTGAAGCTCTTGTCGACGCGGGATTTGAATATGACGAATATTGGGATAGTTATGATATATATCTCGATGTCGAAGATGGCGAAGATTTTTTAGAATATGATGTCAGTGTTGATTTCGAAGTTGCATATGATTATTTAACTGGTGAATATCTTGGCTATATCACTTTCAACTTTGAAATCTACGCCTAATATTAATCATTATTAAATCATCTTTAAGTGCTCCATTGGGAGCACTTTTTATATTGCTTAGTAGTCTACCCTTAAAGCCGCTATTGATGTAAAATAATAAATATATGGATAAGAAACAAGAATATAGAAATAGATATATCAATATCAGAAAATCAATTAACAATAAAGACATCAAATCGGCCCTTCTAGTGGATCAAATAACTTCCTTAGATATATTCCGCTCCGCGAAAATTATTGCTATATATTATCCTCTAAAAGATGAGATCGATGTCTTACCTATATTGTCTAATAATATATATAATAAGGATATAGCCTTACCAAGAATTAAAGATGATCATCTAGAATATTATCTATATCATCTAGGCGATCCATTAACTAAGAACAAATATCATATCTATGAACCACTAGATAATATAGATAATAAGATAGATATTAATGATATCGATATCATCATTGTTCCATCCCTTGTCGCCTCTAAAAACAAATATAGACTAGGATATGGGAAAGGCTATTATGATAAAACACTTACCAATTATAAAGGTTATAAAATAGGAGTGTGCTATAAAGAATGCTATCTAGAAGATATCCCACACGATGATAATGATATTAAGATGGATATCATAATATATGGATAAAAAAATAATATTTATCTTGTTTCATGACTAATCATTATCTACAATAATGACTAGAGAACATATTAGAAGCCTTAAGCAAGGTTCGGATGCTATAAGGAGATACTGCTAATATATCTAACAACATTAAGCAATATTCTTAAAATACATGTAGAAGTAAGAGTATATATCGATAATATTCTTATTTTTTTATTTCTATTTTATAGATATGCTTATCTAAGAATTCTATGAAAGGGGGGTATAATACCAAAAATGAAACATGGAATTTTTAAAAAAATCTCCGGTATTGCTCTAGGAATAGTTCTATCCTTAGGTATCGGAGTAGCTGCATCAACGATGGGTAATGATGTAGTGGGGGCGAAGGCGGCAAGTGTGTCTGCTTATGAATTAGATACCACTCAAGAATCAAATAAAGGTACCAATAGCAATTATGCTTCTGAAGGAAATGTAACGGTGAATGGAATTAAATGGTGTGCTACTGGAAACATAAACATGGCTCCATGGAGAATTGGCGGAAAAGCTTCAGAACAAAACAATCCGTTAACTGCTACTAGGCCTATATATTCATCAACTGCAATTTCAGAAAATATTACAAAGGTAGAAATTAAATTTGGTGCTGCATCTAGCGTGACAGTAAATGGATTAAGTTTTAATGTTTATTCAACTGCAGCCAAGGCTGCTGCTGGTGGAGCTGGTGATTTAGCCTCTTTTACACCAACATTTGCGGCAAATTCAACTGTTACAGTTACGAAAACAGACAGTACGGACTGGTCAAATTGCTTTTATCGTTTAGACATTAATCTAACAATTGCATCTACTTCTAATAAGTTTATTGAATTTAAAGGATTAAAATTTTATTACGAATCGAGCAAAACAATTAGTTCAATTAAGGTTGATTCTCAACCGACAAAAACAACATATACTGAAGGAGATACTTTAGATTTAACTGGATGCATTATTAAAGCA
>CAJOOD010000186.1 GCA_905236085.1 uncultured Bacilli bacterium | reverse complement strand
TTAGTTAATTCCGGCGGATCTCACGCTGCATTATCCGATTTATATAGCGCAATCCCACAAGATATGTATACTGTCGCGCATAAATTAGGAGTTAATTTCTTAAATGAAACTAATTTAGAAGCCTTAGAAAAATATCATAAAGAAAATCCTCATGACTTACGAGATATTGAATTATCTAGAGCTAGACATTTCTTTAACGAAAATGAAAGAGTCAAAAAAGCAGAGAAAGCCCTTAAAAATAATGATATTAATACTTTCTTAGCCCAAGTTAATGGCTGCGCTTTATCACAAAGAGATTTATTAAAGAATGTCATGGTAGAAGACCATTATAAAGGTTCTCCATTAGAAGCTATGGATTTAGCGGATGAATTAATGGCGGGACATGGTGCTAAGAAGGTCAATGGTGGCGGCTTTGCTGGTTCTATCGTGGCTATTGTTCCTGATACTTATTTAGACAATTTCTTAAAAGGCATGAAAGAAAGATTTGGTCAAGATAATGTTCACGAAGTATATGTGAGAAATCTTGGACCAAGTGTCATGTTAGATTAATTTATATTATTAATTTACTTCCTATTATCGGCTGCTTATTAGATTATCTAATGAGCAGTTTTAATATACTTTTATTTGTAAATACTAGATAATAAATATAAAGAAATTCGAGGTAACAATATGAATATCCTAATCGCAATAGTGTTTTATATTATAGAAATATTATTAATAGTTCTATTAGTGTCGAAGATTAAGAGATATAAATCTTTATCAATCAAAGATACATTGGCCTATCCTCTTTTACTTGTTGTTACTTTCTTATTATTACTATTTACCAGATTAATTTATGTCAGCACTGATTTCTGGGATATGAGCAAGGCTTCATTTAATGATGCTTTTGATATTATTAAATTATCTTTAAATAAAGAATTAGTGGAAATATTAAAAGTTAAAGATATTCCTTTACTTATCGCTTATTATGGAACCTATGCGGTATCGCTTACCGCCTTATCTAGCTTGACTATTTATCTAGTTTATATAGCGATTAAAAACCTTAATAGATTATTAGGAGTAGTCTTTAAAAATAAAAACATCTTACTTATTTTAGGTTTTAATGATGAAGCTAAAAAGATGATTAAAAATTTTAAAGGTCGTAAAGTGAAAATGATTGCGGTCCTTGATAGCGGTTCTCTTAATAAATTCGTGGAAGAAAAGACCTATCTAGATAGATATAAAATCAGTTATGTTGAATACCCTTACAAACTAAAAGCGGACTATCTTAATACCATCACTAGATTAACGAGATATAAATCTAAGAATTATACCTTGCTTACCTTCTTTGAAGAAGATAAGAAAAATGATGAATTCTCCACGAAAATTATCGAATATTTAAATGACAATAAACGTAACAAAGGTAATGTTAAATTTGTGATGTGTGTTAATGAAACACAAGGTAAATTTATCAATGAAAAGATATATTCTGGAGATAAGGGAAAAGATATATCTAGAGGTAAACTAAGAACTTATAACAAATATGATTTAAATTCATATCTATTTATGAAAGAGCATAATTTTGCTAAATATATCCGTTTAGTTGAAACTGAAGATATGAAATTTATTAACGATGATGGAACTCTTATTAACGCGGATATCAATGCCTTTTTCATCGGATATGGCAAGATTAATCAAAAATTATTAAGAGATGTTATTATCTCTAATCAATTCGTAGAAAAAAATAAAACCGATGAAGGCTATATCTTATCCCCATATCATATTAAAGTTGATGCCTTTGATGATAATTTAAAGATTAATGATTTGTCTTTATATAACGGACTATTAAAATATAACAAAAATGAATTTAAAGCATCTGATCATTTAGATTTACCAGAAGATTATATTGATGATATAAAGATTCATAAGAGTGTCAACATCGAAGATGAAAAGATATTAAATAAAATCTATGATGATATTAAATCTAGAGCCCATAAGAATAATAAAAAACAAATCAATTTCTTCTTCATATCTTTAAAAAGTGATATGTATAACACCTTAATAGGAAAAACATTTAAGAAGCATCTCGATGCGATTGATGAGGCTTATAATTTCTATTTTGTTAGAAAAGAGATTACCACCTCTTCTGATATAGAAGAAAATAATTTCAAATATATCGGTAAAGATAAAGATTTATATTCATATGAAAATGTCTTACTAAATGATGTATATGAAACAGCGAAAATAGAACATTATAAATACCTTGGTAAATATGATGAAAATATTGAAGAAAAGTGGTTAGAATTACCTCAAATCAAGCAAATCTCCAATATTTATTCTGTTTTAAGTTTAAATTTCAAAAATGATTTACTAGGTTTAAATAAAAATAATTATAAAGAAAGATATAATCCAAATAATCTAAAACCAGTTAGCGATGAAGATATCGATAGATTAATTAAACCACATGATAAATTTGATACCTATGATGTCCTCGCCGTAATTGAGCATCAAAGATGGGTAGCTTTTGAATTGGCTCAAGGTCTCTTACCTATGAAGTTATCAATGTTTGAAAAATTAAATGAAAACACTAAAGAAGGAGAAGAAGGTAAAAAAGATGATGAGAAACAAAACTATCATCTTTGTATCACTTCTCAGAAAGGTCTAGTGGAATATTATAATTTATTTAAGAAGCACAAATTTAATGGGGCTAATGTTATCGCTTATGATTATTCTTCCATGGATAATTTTATTAATAATTATGAAGTATATAAAACCTCAAAAGATAATTAAAAATATATTAAAAACCCTATATTTTCTTTAAATTACAAATTAAATGTCGCTAATTTGCGGGTGCAATATTCTTCAAAGGTCATATTATCATCTCCAGCGTGAGATATATCGCCGTTAGAATAATATAATTTATCAGCGAGCTCTTTAAATCTATTTACATCGAGATATTTGTTCGCATATTCCACACAGTACTCATAATATCTATTACGATATTCTTCAATGACGGGATAATCTAATGCCTTACTATTTGTATCAGTGGAGGTAATTAATAATCTCCAGATAAGTGGATTATTTTGCCAGTCTCGATATTCTAGATTTGTTTT
>CAJOOD010000185.1 GCA_905236085.1 uncultured Bacilli bacterium | reverse complement strand
ACCAGCTTGACCAGTGAAACCACCACCCTCAACTTCTGCAACAACATCATATTTTTCTTGTGTGTTGGTTAAAGTAAGAGGTTGGCTTAAATCCATAACTAAAGTTTCGTATGGCATATAATCGTGAACATCTCTTCCATTGACGGTAATTTTACCGCTGCCGGAGACGACATAAACACGAGCGATAGAAGATTTTCTTCTACCAGTTCCATAATATTGGACATTTGCTTTCTTGGCCATGGTTCATCCTCCTAGAACTTGAGCTCAAGCACTTCTGGCTTTTGAGCTTCTTGTTTGTGTTCAGCGCCTTCATAGACGAATAATTTCTTAATGATGGCTCTGCCTAATTTGCCTTTTGGTAACATTCCGTGAACAGAACGTTCCATCATTTCGCATGGATATTGTTCAAGCATTTCTTTGGCGGTTCTTCTTCTCATACCACCATTGTAGCCTGATACATTGTAATAAACTTTATTTGTAAGTTTATTGTTGCCAGATAAAGATACTTTATTAGCGTTGATGACGATAACATAATCACCGCAATCGACATTTGGAGTATAAATAGGTTTATTTTTACCCATTAAAATAACAGCTACTTCACTGGCTAAACGTCCTAATGGTTTATCTGTAGCATCAACGACATACCATTTACGTTGAATTTCATTTGGTTTTGCAATTGTTGTTTGACGTTGCATAACTTTTCCTCCTTACCAAACTTTGAGTCTTACCGGGACTACTAGTTTTGGCAATTAGTGCCGAATTAAATATTAAATATATTTATGGGACTTGTCAACAAAGATTTTATCATTTGACTACCTTTTATTAAAAAAATAGCCATTAGAGACTATTTTTCTAATTTTATTGCATGTCAAATGAATGCTCAGAAAGAGCAAAATTTTTATTCTTCTAAATTGACATTATGATAGACGTTTTGAACATCTTCGACTTCGTCTAACAAATCAAGCATTTCGGTGAATTTTCTCTTAGCTTCTGGATCAGAAATAGTAATTGGATCATTAGCAATAAAGGAAATTTCTGATGTATCAAATTCATTAATGCCCATATCGTTAAGTACTTGTCTTGCTTTAGCAAAATCCGCTGGTCCAACTAAAACTTCAATACTGCCATCTTCTACGGTCACTTCTTGAACATCGACATCACCTAAAATAAGGTTTTCTTCGACTTCGTCTCTATTTTCACCTTTAAAGGCAAAAACACCATATTGAGTGAAATTAAAGATAACAGAACCCATATGACCGCCTTTTTTGGTAACTGCGGTTCTAACTTCGATATTAGCTCTATTGGAATTGCTAGATAATGTTTCAATAATGAGTAAGCTGCCACCAGGGCCTAAAGCTTCATATGTGCCAGATTCATAGTTTTCTCCAGTTCCACCCTTAGCTTTTTGGATGGCTCTATCGATAACTTCTTTGGTAACATTTTGTCCTCTCCATTTTTCAATAGCGGATCTTAAAGCTAAATTCATATTTGGATCAGGCTCGCCAGATTTAGCAGCCATATAAATTTCTTTACTTGCTCTATTGAAAAGTGCGCTTCTTTTGGCCGCGGTTGCTGCCATAGCTTTTGCTCTTACTTCATGTGCTCTTCCCATAAGTTTTTCCTTCTTTCGTTTGATATATTATCAAATAGCGGGCTCTTTTTAAAGTTTTTTATACTTTACCTCTTGTAAAAATAGACCTTTTGGTTCCGCTTTGTAAGAAATTATGTTCCTTTTTGAAGAATTCTTATCTAATCTTTCGATAATATATTCTTTATCTATCTGCCCTTTTGCGTAAGCAATTGATGCCCCAATAATATACCTAATTTCGTATCTCATAAATCCATCACCATCCAAGATAATGGTTATAAAATTATTGTCTTGCTTAAAATCAATTGAATTAATAGTCCTAATAAAATTATCTTCATCTTCTTCTTTTGAAGTGAAATTTTGAAAATTATGTTTGCCTACAAATAAATTGATAATGGTTTTAAATTTCTCAATATCAAACGGCTCATATACTTCCATAACGTATTCATTATCAAAAACCGATGCTCTACCTAGGTGCAAACGATATTGATATATCTTGTTCTCCACTTGATATCTAGCGTGAAAATCATCGTCCACTCGTGATAAATCTAATATTTGGATATCATTAGGAAGTAAACAATTAATTGAATGTTTTAATAAAGACAAATCAATCTCTTCTTTATCAATATCAAAATGAAATGTTTGCCCTAATGCGTGAACTCCACCATCAGTTCTACCAGAGCCATAAATGGTTGTCTTCTTGTTTAAAATTTTAGAAATTACTTTTTCTATTTCTTCTTGAACACTAGGGGCATTGATTTGCTTTTGCCAGCCTTGATAATTTGTTCCTCTATATTGACATATGGCTAATATTCTAGACATTAAAATGGAACTCCTAAATTGAATACATCATTTAAAATATTAATATCTCTATGAGCGATGCTCATATATAAAACACAGCCAAATAAAACCGAAACCACTATTAAGCCAATTAAATCACCGACATGGAATCTAAGTTTATGATAAGAAGTCCTTTTGCCTTTAGGGTCATATCCTCTAGCTTCCATAGCGTCTCCTAATTGCTCGCTTCTTTCAAAAGCGGAAATAAATAATGGAATTATTAAAGAGATAACCGCTTTAAATTTCTTAATCAGACCTCCGTGAGAAAAATCTACACCTCTACTAGCTTGAGCCTTCATAATTCTTTCGGTTTCTTCTAATATAGTCGGTATAAATCTTAAGGCGATTGATATCATCATCGAGACAATATGAGCGGGGAATTTAACCAACTTTAAAGGAGTCATATACCATTCTAACGCAAATGTTAAATCTAGAGGTTTTGTCGTAGAAGTTAAAACCATGGTCAACGCTATCATTAATATTAATCTAAGCAATATATATACGGCTTGGAAAACTCCAAACCAATAGATGATATAAGTATCACTAAATTTAAATAAAATTAGATTTTTAGCCACATCTCCATATTGTTCCACCGCAGCGTTATAATCGCTTAGATAAGATGAATTAGGAATGAAAAGATACATTATTAGCAAGAACAGAACTAAAAACCACATAGCTTTTAAACTCTTAAAAAATGATTTAAAACTGATTCTTCCTAAAATCATGACAACGATGAATATGAATAGATAGGCTAGAGAAAATATCAATTTTGTAGACCAAACATCAAATGGTAAAAATACCATGACCATCAATAGGATGAGAAATAATATTTTGCTTCTAGGATCTAAACGATGCAAAGGGGTATTTAAAGATACATATCTACCAAAAGTTAAAGAATTCATTTGTTTGCCTTCTTTCTTTGATAGATAAATTCCGCCATATCATCAACACTTCTAATAGATTTTAAGTCGATATCTACTCCCCTATTTTTGATGCTTTGACCTAGCGAATATAACATTGGGATATCAATGCTAGAATTCTCATCAAGATTAGAAAATACATCATGAGGGTTGCCACTTGTAAGAATATTTCCATCTTTAAGAACAAAAACCTCTTCACAATATTTCAAAACCAAGTCCATATCGTGAGTGACTAAAATAATGGTCTTGCCCTTGCTGTATAAATCTTGAAGGAGATTCATAATATCCTGACCGCCTTGAGGATCTAATCCAGCAGTTGGCTCATCCAAAACTAGAATATCTGGTTCTAGAGCCAAAATACCAGCGATAGCCACTCTTCTTTTTTCTCCGCCACTTAATTCAAACGGAGAGCGTTTATAATATTTAGGAGAAATATTAACAGCTTTTAGTGCTTCATGAGCCTTTTTAAGCGCGGTTGCTTCATCGATTTTAAAATTCCTTGGTCCAAAAGCGACATCTTTTTCCACTGTTTCTTCAAACAATTGATATTCGGGAAATTGGAAAACCACTCCGACATGTTTTCTTAATTCATGGACTTTTTTATTTTTTCTTTTCTTGTTTCCTAAAACATATTCATCTATTTCTATTTGACCAGAATCAGGAGTCAATAAAGCATTAAGATGCTGCACGAGAGTGGATTTACCACTGCCCGTCTCACCCACAAATGCCACGAAAGAATTGTTTTTGATATTTAAAGAAACTCCCTTAAGGGCTTTGGTTTCATTAGGAGTCTTTTTCCCATATGTATAAAAGACATCATTCACTCTTATTGACATATGTAATCTAATAACTCCTCAATGTTATCAACATTAGATATATCTAGTCCTTTTTCTGCTAATTTTTCTTTTAATTCAAAAAGGAAAGGTGGCTTTAATGAAGCGCTAGATAATAATTCTTTATTTCTAAAAACCACTTCTGGCTTATCTTTTAATATCAATTTGCCTTTGCTGATAACTACAACTTCATCTGACATGTAAGCTTCTTCGATATCGTGAGTAATAGAAATGATGGTTAGATTAGGATTATCTAATCTCATTTTAGAAATCACTTCTCTAATTTCTTTTCTGCCACGAGGATCAAGCATAGATGTCGCTTCATCTAGAATTAAAATATCAGGTTTTATTGCTAATACTCCCGCTAAAGCGACTCTTTGCTTTTGTCCTCCACTTAACATCGTTGGCTCTTTTTTTAAATAATCTAGCATTCCTACTTTTTCAGCATATTCTTTAATGATAGGATTCATATTTTCATATGGAACTCGACGATTTTCTAATCCAAAAGCGATGTCATCTTCCACAGTGGAAGAAATAAATTGATTATCAGGATTTTGAAAAACTATGCCAATTCTTGATCTGAGTTCATGAACGGTATCTGGATTTAAGGTCTTGCCATAAATTTTGATCTCACCACTTTTAGGGGTTAATAATCCCACTATTAATTTAGACAAAGTAGACTTACCAGATCCGTTATGACCTACAATAGAGACAAAGCTACCTTCCTCAATATCAAAGGATATATCATTGATAACCGGATCTCGATCGATGTAATTATAGACTAAGTTTTTAATTTCAATCACATTCATACAAACGCGATTATATCACAAAAGGTGATATTTAAAAAAGTTAATGTTTCTTTGCGGTTAATAATTTGTTTTTTGATTTATTTAAAACATAGCTTACATGTCTTCTATCAACACCCAGTTCATCGGCGATGCTTTTAATGGATTCTTCACAAAAAACCCTGCGAATCAGCACTTTTCTCTCTTCATCATCCAATGTTGAGTCTTGAAAATCACTGATAATTTTAATCATTTCTTTATTATCAATAATTTCTGTGACATCAATATCTTCTGATTTAACAATATCATGATATGAAATCTCTTCGCCTTTAACACAGCTACATTTATCTTCTAAGGAATAGGCGATATTAGAATAATATTGATAATTCTTCATGATGACTTTAGTGATATCTCTTCTTGCAGTCTTTAAAAAGAAGTTTTTGAAAGAGAGAATGCAACGTTTATATTTGGATATGGCCAAGAATAAGCTTGACATGCAAACAGATAATAAATCATCTATCGTCAAGAAAGCATGATAATTACAAATGTAAGCCTCATAAGCCAACTTTCTCATTAATGGATCATATTTATCGAATAGAGCATTAAGCAAAGCTTCAGCGCCTGGTTCGTTTCTTTGTATAATTAAAACAGCCTCTTCATCTGTGAGACGTCTTTTGTCTTCCATAGGGAATTTTCTCCTTTTATATAAATCTATTTAAAATATTAATTAGTACTACTGTTTACTTCTTATGTAAGAAATAAATATACCTGCGGCCACAGAAGCATTCAAAGAATTGACGTGACCAGTCATGGGTATTTTGACGTTAAAATCCGCTCGCTTGATAATAAGTGGAGAAATTCCATCTCCTTCATTTCCAATTATCAAAGCTACTGGAAAATCATATTTTAGATCAGCATAAGATGT
>CAJOOD010000184.1 GCA_905236085.1 uncultured Bacilli bacterium | reverse complement strand
GCCTTAACATTACTGACCTTATATGTAAGAGTGTAATTAATCTTATATAAGGCATCAGGACCATTATTAATAAATAATTTATCAGAAGTTAATTGTTGATCATCTAAGGAGATAACCGCGCCTAATTTATCAACGAATGGGACTAAGAAATATTTAGGATTAGATTCATCCACGATGGTGTGGATAACACCTTTTCTAACAATAATAGTCTTAGAATTAGGTCTAGCCTTAACCATTCTTCTAATCAAATAGACAGCAATGATTAATAATACAATAACCCCTATGACGATATAAAAGGCTGGACTCTTAACTAGATTCTTAAGCGCATCAGTTACTCCACTTGAGGGAGAACCCTCACTAGAGGAAGTAGAGCTAGATTCCCCCGCTAAAAAGAAAAAATAATTAAATAAATTCTTCATATATAAAATCCTATCTAAAAATATTCTTACTTAAATAAATATCACCTATGATATCCATTTAACTAACAATTAATCTAATTTAGTTACGATATTTATGCCTACCTTAGCCTCGACTAGACGAGAGCAGAGCATAAATTCCACAGTAACGGTCCTTTTATGTAGATCAACTTTCTTAATCTTAGTCTCAATTCCAGATAATGGACCATCTAATATCAATATCTTATCACCAGGTTGAACTTCTATATCGCTAATCCTAGTTACCCTATCACTATTCTTGCTATATAGTATATCAATCATTCTAGATTCATCTTCATCAAGAGGAACGAAATTATAAGTTAAACCCTCTCTACCTAATAATCTAGTAAAATCAGGAATCCAGTATAAATCAAAGAATAATTGCTTAACATCATCAGTCTCGACGAATACATAACCAGGAAAACATCTCTCCCTCACCGTACGATAGACACCACGATATTTTCTTAATGTCTCTCGATATGGAGCGAATACATCAAAATCAATGGCATCACCTTTATATTTCTTGATGTCATCGATGACTTTTTGTTCTTTACCAGATGCAACTTGAATAACGTAATACATAACAATTTTGAGTATAAAAGTTCTTTGATATATGTCTATTACACATACCATAATTTGATGACCTCTATCCCCTAACGAGGTGCCACAGGCTGCAACATAGTGAGATAGATTGATATTGTGTGGCTTCTAACCACTTAGTTAATTATACCACCTATTTAACAAATAACAATAATCATTTATTTTCCATGAAATACATTTCATGATAGACGATATAACTTACTTTTTCTTATATTGATAGGTCGTAATAATATCTGCGAGCATTTTCTTGATATCTTCATTCTCATCTAATTGGAATATCTTAGATATCTCCTTAACATTAGCCTCCGCATCATATTTTTCTTCCTTCTCCTCGATGAATATCTTCTCATTAGGAGTCTTAAGTTGATGATCTTTATCTAGCAATAATTCTTCATATAATTTCTCACCAGGTCTTAGACCGGTTTCAATGATATCAATATCCTTATATGGAGTTAGACCAGATTGCCTAATTAATTTTTCAGCGAGAGTTAATATCTTAACTGGTTCACCCATATCTAATATGAATATCTCTCCACCTTCTGCGTATAAAGAACACTGCAAGATAAGAGATACAGCTTCAGGAATAGTCATGAAATATCTAATGATATCCTTATGAGTTAAGGTAATAGGTCCACCTTTTTCAATCTGCTTCTTAAATAAAGGCACGACTGAACCATTAGAACCTAATACATTACCAAATCTCACCGCAGCATAGGCGGTATCTTCAGATTTCTCCGCGAAATATTGAATAATAGTTTCAGCAAATCTCTTCGTGGCCCCCATGACATTAGTGGGTCTAACCGCCTTATCAGTAGAGACTAAAACCATCTTCTTAACATGATATTTATCCGCGAGTTTAGCGACATTATAAGTACCAATAACATTAGTTCTAATCGCCTCCATAGGAGAATCTTCCATTAATGGAACATGCTTATACGCTGCAGCGTGATAGATATAATCAGGATGATATCTTCTCAATATTTGTTCAACACGCACATCATTATAAGTTGAACCGATAAGAGTCACTAATTCAATATCAGTGATATGTTCATCTCTCATCTTCTTCACTAATTCCATTTGAATATCATAGGTAGAATTCTCATATATATCAAATAAGACTAATGTCTTAGGATGAGTCATAAATATTTGTCTAACTAACTCACTACCAATAGAGCCACCTGCACCGGTAACTAAAACGGTATTACCATGTAATAATTCATATGTTTCATGATTATCTAATTTAACCGGTTCACGACATAATAATTCATCTAAATCCACATCAACAACGCGATGATCATTAGGCCCCGCGAGTTCTGATAAGATTGGCATCTTTCTAATTCTAACTTTAGAATTATCTAGATAATGGACTATCTCTCTTAATCTCTTCGATGTCAAATCAGATATAGCGATAATCACTTCTTCCGCCTTACATTCTTCGACGAATTTAGCAATATCAGAAATAGGACCTTTAATAGGTATATTAGATATCCTACCACCTATCTTATTCGCATCATCATCCACTAGGGCGACCACCTTATTATGGAAGTCTTTATTCTTTCTAGATTCATCGATGATAATCTTCGCCGCCGCACCAGCGCCGACAACAATAGTCCTCTTACCATCCTTATTATTTCCTAAGAAATAAGAATAAATAATTCTTGGTATAACTCTAATAACAGTTAAGAAGAATACTAAACCTAGACCCACGAACATCCAAGGGATGAATATTATCTTAGTGTGAGGAAGTAGATTATCAGGAACGGTATATAATAAAATAAGGGCCACTAATTGGGGGATGGTGGCGTAAATACCTACCTTAAAAATATCAGGGGTCCCAATATTGGTTAATACTAATTTATATATACGGCCTACGAAGAATAAGGCCACGGTTAATAAGGCTAAGCCTAAAGCAAATATAATCATGCCATATCTTTGCTCAGCGCTAACTCCATTAGAGAAAGATATAAAATATAAGAACCACACTAGTAGAGTGAGAATGATATCTATTAGCACATAAGTGAGAACTTTTATGTATGAATGTTTTCTGCTATTTTTCATAATCTTTTTCTTTAATGTGGTGTTTTTGTGTCTTTTCAATATTAATGTCATTGAAACAATTATGCAATGTAAAATTTAAATATTTTATTAATTTTATAACCCCCCCCCCGAAAGTTAATTTATTTTTATTAACTTTATTTATCAAGAGAGGAAGCATTATCGTTGCTTAATAAAAACCTTAATAATCAAATATTATTATCTATTAATAAGGCTGCTCGT
>CAJOOD010000183.1 GCA_905236085.1 uncultured Bacilli bacterium | reverse complement strand
TGATAATCATGATATGGTAAGAACTTCTTATTTTTATAATGAACATGAATTAAAAATCATCTATTCATTCTTACTTACCATGCCAGGTGTCCCTTATATTTATTATGGTGATGAAATCGGTATGAAATATTTGCCTATTCCAACTAAAGAAGGGGGGTATTTTAGAACTGGTAGCAGAACCCCAATGCAGTGGTCTGAAAGCATCAATAAAGGCTTTTCTAAAGCTGATAAAACTAAATTATATTTACCAATTGATGAAGATGGACCAAGTGTCGAAAAAGAAGAAAATAGGGAAGATTCGCTGCTAAAAACCTTCAAAACCCTTATTAATTTAAGGAAAAAATATGACTCATTAAAATCCATTAATAATATCGTTTTTGATTATTATAGCGAAGATAATAAGTTGATGATTTATCATCGTGATGATTTCTATTTTATCGTAAATCCAAGTCTTGAAGAATTTAGCTTTGATTTTCAAGGAGACTATGAACTCATTTATAAAGTTGGGGATTATGATGTTAACAATAGGAAGATAAATAAATCCAGCTTTGTCATATTAAGAAAAAAATAATAATTTTAGTTTCGTTTAAGTTAAATGTTGTAATCTATATCCGGAGATAAATGATGAAAATTTTATTAGTGGAAGATGAAATTCAATTAAATAAAGCTCTAAGTGCAGTCTTAAAAAGAAATTCTTATTCCGTTGATTCTGTTTATAACGGCCAAGATGCTTTAGATTACATTTCTTATTCTTCATATAATCTGATAATTCTTGATATTATGCTGCCCAAGGTGGATGGCTTAACCGTATTAAAGACTGTTAGGCAAAAAAAGGATAATACTCCTATTATGTTACTAACCGCTAAATCTGATATCGATGACCGTATTAGAGGTCTAGATTGTGGAGCGGATGATTATCTATGTAAGCCCTTTAATGTCGATGAATTACTAGCGAGAGTTAGAGCCCTATTAAGAAGAAAACCAGATTATGATGATAATGAATTAAGGCTAGGGAATACCACTTTAAATACATTAATAAATGAATTATCTACTGATAAAGGAAAAGTGACTTTAGGCAATAAAGAGCAGCAAATCCTCGTTCTTTTGCTTAAAAAAACAAATATGATTGTCTCTCTTGATACGATTATTAATGAAGCCTGGAGTGTCGATGAATATTCCACGAGTGAAAATGTATGGGTATTTATTTCTTATTTAAGAAAGAAATTATCGCAGATAGAATCCAATATCGAAATCAAGTCGATGAGGAATCAAGGATATAGGTTAGGTATTAAAAATGATTAAAAAATTAAGACTTAAATTCATTCTCATCTCTATGGGATCAATTCTCTTTGTTCTTTTCGTTACCATATTTTCGATTAATTTGACCAATTACATTACTCTTAATAAAGAATTAGATAATTCCATACAAATTGTTTTAGATAGAGATGGAGAAACTTCTGATATTGCTCCTTCTCGTCCTCTTCGTTATTTAAGCGATGCCTTAGAACCTCCTCAAGATCCTGGACAAGAAACGGGACCTCAAGGTGAGGGAAGAGAACAGGATATATTACGAGAACATTATTTCTCAGTAGTTATTGATTCCACTGGTAACATCATTAAATTTAATTTTAATAATATATTTTCAATCTCCGATAGCGATGGAAAAGCTCTAGCCTTAGATGCTTATAATTCTTCTATTTATTCAGGAAGATACAATAATTTCAAATTTAATAGTAAATTATATAGTGATAACTCCCGTCTATATGTTTATGTTGATGGCTCAGAAAGATATAATAGTTTTAATAATTTCTTAGTTTCATCCATAATTATTTCTTCTATTTCTTATTTGGCAATATTTGTTTTAATATTCTTTACTTCCAAGATTGCCTTTAAACCCACAGAGGAATCATATCGCAAACAGAAAATATTTATCACTGATGCCTCTCATGAATTAAAGACCCCATTAACCATCATTTCCGCGGATATCAAGTTGGTGGAGGATGATTATGGAGAAAGTGAATGGACTGACTCAATAAAAGAACAAGTGGTCAGATTGACTAATATGACTAATCAATTAGTAACGCTATCTAAATTGGAAGAAACAAATCAAAAAATATTGATGTCTTCTTGTAATATTTCTGAATTATTAAATAGCTCTGTTGAAACTTTTAAACCGATATTTGAATCTAAAAAATTCCAATTAGAAACTGAAATTTTCGCTGATATATGGGCCACAGTTAATGACAAATTAATCTTAGAATTTTTCGCGGTTATATTAGAAAACGCCTCTAAATATACGGCAAAGGATGGAAGAATATCAGTCTCTTTATTTAAAGATGATAAAGGTAAGATTAATATTGAATTCTCTAACACCATAGATTTTGCTTTTACTGGAAATCCTAATGATTTATTTGATAGATTCTATCGGGCTGATGCTTCAAGAAATTCAAAGACTGGTGGCAGTGGAATTGGACTTAGTATCGCCAAGAGTATCGTTGAATTGCATAAAGGTAAAATCAGTGCAGAAATTAAGAACAATGAATCGATTAAATTTGTTATTGTTCTAAATGAAATGTAACTCTTGAAACATAAAAATGTTTAATTAATGGGTTAACTACTTTATAATACGAATGTTATGGCTAAAAAGGAATCAACAAAAGGCTTAGGAAATACCATCTATTACGAAGATGAGAGAAATGACGATTTCGCTCGTTTGCAGTTCAATCCCTCAGCGTTACCAGAAGATTGGAGATATATTCATAAGAACGTCTTTTATCGCTTTTTTAGATTTGTGATTGTGCAATTCCTTTTTGTACCTTTATTACAAATTACTTCCAAAGTCACTTATCATACCAAGGTTTGTAACAAGAAAATATTAAGAGAAGTTAAGCACAAGGGCTATATATTATACGCTAATCATGTCACCGCTTTTGATCCAATTAATCATGCAGTTTTGGTAAATGGACATAAATATAGTGTTATTATTGCTTCACATGATGCTTTTGCTGTGAAGTGGGCTCGACCAATTGTTTCTTTTGTCGGCGGTTTCCCTGTTCCTAAGGGCGAATTGATGTGGAAAAATTATTTATCGGCGACTGATTATCATGTCAATCATAGACGTGGCAAAATAGTGGTCTACCCAGAAGCTCATATTTGGCCTTATTACACCGGTATTAGAGATTTTAAAGCTTCTTCTTTTAATTATCCGGTCAATTTAAATTGTCCTGCTGTCGTGGCTACGACGACATTTAGATTAAGAAAGATTACTAAGAAGCCTAAATTAGTGATAACTTTGGATGGACCATTTTATCCTAAATTGGATTTATCTCATAATGACGCGGTTAATGAATTAAGGGATAGAGTTTATCTTACGATGAAGATGAGGGCCTCTGATCCTGATAATTATGTCTTTAATACATATATTAAGAAAGAAAAGGAAAATAATTTAGCCTAAGCATTCGATATTGTGATTAAAACATTAGGTTTGTTTTACAAAAATCGAAGCAAATAGCCTGCAAAAGTCGGCTATTTTTTATTATTAATGAAATTTGTATAAATTTATGCTTGATTTTTTTGTTGCTTTCATTAATAATAATACCGCTGCAACGCAGCTGTGGATCATTGGTGTAGCGGTTAACATGTCTCCCTGTCACGGAGAAGACCACGGGTTCGATTCCCGTATGATCCGCCATTTTTTTTGAAAAATAGGATCATACGGGAATGAACAAACAACGGTTAAACCGTTTGATCCAAGACACATGGCCCGGTAGCTCAGCTGGTAGAGCAATGGACTGAAAATCCATGTGTCGCCGGATCGTCCCCGGCC
>CAJOOD010000182.1 GCA_905236085.1 uncultured Bacilli bacterium | reverse complement strand
TCTTCAATATCTTGATATGTAAAGCCAAGAGAAGCACCGATATTTAAGAAATAGATAAACGCTCGAGCGTAGGTGATAGGATTTCTATCTTTAGCGAAATCGGATACGAGATTATATAGATTTAAAAATTGTTCATTTAAAGCTCCATCATTAGGGATTAATTCTATTTCTCCGATGGAGGCATTGATTTCAATACCTAAAGATAAGAAGAAATGTAACGCGTCAGCGTATTCCTCTATCACTACTTCTTTAGGGGAAGAGGGTTTATTAGACCAATATTTAAAACATCTCGTCTCGTTTAATAATTCACCAATTTCCACTAATAAAGCTAGAGTCCTCGAGGTCTTCGTGGACTCATAACTGATATGATGATTTTCGGCGATGGTCTTATCTAATTCCGCTTGTTTTTGATATAAAGGGGTTAGATCAGCCATATTATTTTCCGCTTAATTTTTCTAAATGCCAGATCTCTTGAGCGTATTGTTCGATGGTTCTATCGGAGGTGAAGAAACCGGATGAAGCGATATTGATTAAGCACTTCTTTTGCCAAGAGAGTTGGTCTTTATATAATTTTTCAATCTTTTCTTGCGCTTCAACATAGGCATTGAAGTCTTTTAAGATGAAATAGACATCATTGCGATACATGATTTCATCAAAGATTGGTTTGAATTTATCTTTATGGTGTCCTAACCATGGTCCAGAGAATAAGGAATCCATGACATTCTTCACGCGATAATCTTCATTATAGATATCCCATGGAGAATATGAGCCATTACGGTTAATTTCATTGATTTCTTGTTCTTTTAAGCCAAAGATGACATCATTTTCAAATCCAGCGCGTTCGACGATTTCAATATTCGCCCCATCTAATGTACCTAAAGTGATAGCCCCATTCATCATTAATTTCATGTTAGAGGTACCACTTGCTTCTTTACCAGCGGTAGAGATTTGTTCGGATACATCTGCGGCCGGGATGATTAATTCCGCGAGAGTGACGCCATAATTTTCAATAAATACGACTTTGAGATATTTATTGGTTTCTTCATCTTCATTGACCACTCTTGCAACAGATAATATCAATTCGATAATCGTTTTGGCATAATCATAACTTGGTGCAGCCTTAGCCCCGAAGATGAAGGTACGTGGATAGATTCTAAAATTAGGATCAGATTTCATTCTTTGATATAAATACATGATATGGAAGATATTTAATAATTGTCTCTTATAGGCATGTAATCTCTTGATTTGAACATCAAAGATGGATTTAGGATCGACATCAATATCATTATGTTCTTTAATATATTGCGCTAATTTGACCTTATTCGCGTATTTGATTTTGGCTAATTTCTTTAATACATCTTTATCATCTTGATAAGCTTTAAATTCTTCAATCTTTTCAAAATTCTTAATCCAGCCCTCACCTATTTTAGATGTGATGAGTTCGGCGAGTTCTTGGTTGGCATTAACTAGCCATCTACGATGAGTAACACCATTGGTCTTATTATTGAATTTTTCTGGACAATATTGATAGAAATCTTTAAATGTTTGTTCTTGTAAGATTTTAGTATGTAAAGCCGCGACACCATTAATAGAGAAACCGGTATAAATAGCGAGGTTAGTCATATGAATTTGTCCATCTTTAATAATAGACATCGCCCAGCGCATACCATCATCAATACCTCTTTCAGACATTTCGATATTGAAGCGACGATTGATTTCTTCAATAATCATATAGCAACGTGGAATGAGGTTTTGAACATATTGTACTGGCCATTTTTCTAAGGCTTCTGGCATGACGGTGTGATTGGTATAAGCGATGGCTTTTTTAGTTTGGGCCCAGGCATCATTCCAACCATAATCATATTCATCCATCAATAATCTCATCATTTCCGGAATGGCAAGAATTGGATGGGTGTCATTTAATTGGATGACCACTTTATCAGCGAAATTATCTAATGTTCCATAATGGGATAGATGAGATTTCATCGCACATTGTAAGCCTGATGAGACTAGGAAATATTGTTGTCTTAATCTTAAGATACGTCCATGTTCAGTAGAATCATCTGGATATAAGCCATGTGATAATTCCTTTAAAGTGGTGAGATAATCATCAAATGATCTATTTTTTGGTAAGGATTCTTGACTTGGTTCAGCAGACCATAATCTTAAGGTGTCAGAGACATGGTTTTTATAACCAACGACCGCAACATCATATGGCATAGCGCGTACGGAGACAGCGTTGACTGTTCTTATCGCATATTCTCCATTAGGTTTAAGATAGGTTTCAGGATTACCATAAAATTTAACTTCTACAGCGTGTTTTGGACGTTTGATTTCCCATACATAACCATTAGATAACCATTGGTCTGGCAATTCTTTTTGTTTACCATCCTCGATTTTTTGACGGAAGAATCCATATTCATATCTAATGGTATTGCCATGTCCTGGATAGCCTAATGAGGCGATGGAATCTAAGAAGCAAGCCGCAAGACGACCTAAACCGCCGTTTCCTAAACCGGCATCAGATTCCACTTCTTCTAATTCATGAATATTGATGCCTAAATCTTTTAAGCCATCTTGGGCGGTTTTATAGATGCCCATATTCATCATATTAGAAGTTAATAGACGACCAATTAAGAATTCCATTGAGAAATAGATTAATTGTTTCTTTTGTTTGTTAACGATTTCATTATGTGTCTTTCTCCAGTCGAAATTAGCGTAATCTCTTACCATTTCGCCTAAGACATCATATCTTTCAAAGAGATGGCTTTCCGCGACGGATACCCCGTACTTCTCCACCATTCTTTCTTGGTATACACGTTTAAAATCTTCTTTGGTTTTAAACATGTTCATGCCTTCATATTTCATAAAATAGTTTTCTCCTAGTAATGTTGTGTTTTATTTAGTCTTTTTAAAGATGCAGGCTCCAAATGAGGCAATCTTAATGGACATATGGAATGGTTTACCTTCCGCACCACCAGGATAGGCCTTATTAGGCATGCCATTATATTGGTTATTACCTCCATAAACATCTTTATCGGAATTGAATATTTCGGTATATTCTCCATCTCTTAATAATGGGATTTCATAGAATTCATAATAATTTGGAGTCATGTTAAAGACAAATACCATGACCTCATCATCGCCATAACTACGTTCAAAGGCAAAGATGGAATCATTAGCGTTGTCCACCATTAACCATCTAAATCTAACTGGATTATGTTCTTCCATGTGCATGGCTTTTTCACTTCTATAGATGAGGTTTAGATCTCTAACCATACGAGCGACTGAGTCATGTTTTGGGAAGGATTTTAAGTTCCATGGTAATGATTTATTTTCATTCCATTCATCAAATGAGGCTAATTCATTACCCATAAAGTTTAATTTCTTGCCTGGGTGAGAGAATTGATAGGTATATAAATTTCTTAATTGTGCGAATTTATTATCATAATCACCCCATAATTTATTGATGATAGTTCCTTTTCCATGCACTACTTCATCATGAGAGAATGGAAGCATGAAATTATCGCTATAGAAATAAGCCATAGAGAATGTTAATTTGTGATGGTCATATTTCTTATAGATTGGATCAAGAGCGTAATATTTTAATGTATCATTCATCCAACCTAAGTCCCATTTGTAGTCGAAGCCTAAGCCGTTTTGATCTGTTGGTTTAGTAACTCCTCCATAATCAGAAGAATCTTCTGCGATCATCATAATGGAACAGAAATTATCGTGTAATTTAGCATTTAATCTCTTACAGAATTCAATGCCACCTTCATTTGGACCATTAGCTTTATCACCATTGTGATAGATGATATTACTAACCGCGTCAACACGGATGCCATCGAAATGGAAATAATCAGCGAAATAATTCATCGCCGAAATTAGGAATGATCTAACTGGGTCTTTGCCTAAGTCGAACATCAATGAGCCCCATTGTGATACTCGCCAATCACCGCCATATTCGTAGAGGTTGGTGCCATCAAATTGTGTTAATGAGAAGGCATCAGTGGCAAAGTGAACAGGAGCAAAGTCTAAGATAATACCGATACCGGCTTGATGTAATCTATCGACAAATGACATTAATTGCATTGGATTGCCATAACGAGAATCTACAGAATAGAAGCCTGTACCTTGATAACCCCATGAACCATCAAATGGATATTGGGTGATAGGCATGATTTCTACGTGTGTATATCCGTGTTCTAAGATATATGGAATTAAGACATCAGCGATTTCTTCATATGATAAATTTCTTCCATCTACTTGTCCTCTCCATGAACCTAGATGCATTTCATAAATAGACACTGCAGAATCAAAATTACGAGTTCTAGCCTTCATCCATTCTAAATCATGCCAAATGAAGTTTTCGATATCGAATAATCTTGAGCATGTACCTGGACGATATTCACTATAAAATGCGAACGGATCGGCTTTATCGACATATTGACCAAGAGCATTTTTAAAATGATATTTATAAGATTGATAATTAACTAATCCTGGAATGAATGTTTCAAATACACCAGCATCATCAATTTTTTCCATCTTATTAGCGCCGACATCCCAGTTATTAAATTCACCGATAACTGAGACATCACTTGCCATTGGAGCGTATAATCTAAACACTACTCCATTAACGTTTTTTCTATTCTCTTTCTTAGTGATGAAATGCGCACCAAAATATTTATACGCAGTAGAACATTGTCCGACCAAATAGTCGTATAATAAGCCAAAAGCCATATTATATCCTCCTAAATTTCATAATCATTATAAAATCAAATCTTAGTAAAGACAATTTATAAAATATAATTTTATGTAATTTTGTAATATTCATTTTGCTATTAACAATAAATTTGGAAATCAATTTTTAACGATGATTTCTTATTAAATAGTCATTTCCAAGCATGATATTGACAAATTAGTTAAAAAATATCCTACAAAGTAGGATGTCTAACTTAGTAAAAATATTTTTGTACATTTAGCCTTTTCGAAGGATATGAGATATTAGGAGGAAATG
>CAJOOD010000181.1 GCA_905236085.1 uncultured Bacilli bacterium | reverse complement strand
ACAATTTATACATATGGAAAAGTAGTTATAAAGAAAAATGCCTGGATTGGGATGAATGTCACCATTTGCCCAGGAGTGGCTATCGGTAAAAACGCCGTAGTAGCCGCTGGTGCTGTTGTCACCAAGGATGTGCCAGATAATGCTGTTGTTGGAGGAGTACCAGCAAAGGTCATTAAAATGCTAGATCCAAATGAGCAAAAGGAAGTGTGGTGAAATAAAGACTCAGATACTTTCTTTTAGCAACATCTTCTATGGGGTAATTTATCTGAAATTGTATTTAGTATAATGTTAGATTCCGATTTCGATTCTGGCACGAGGCACTCCCTCATGTTGAGGTCATCTATACATTGACAGTGCACATTTTTAGGACTTATACTATGTATAGTTTTTAAGACCAAATAAAAAAATACACTTAAGAACTGTATATCTCTCGTGTACACTAGCATCTAAGTACTGAGTCCTTGATACAATCGTGAATTAATAAATTAATTAAATTGACCACAAATATAAATATATAAATGACACTAATATCAAAGATGAAGAATCTTTTTAAGTTCATCTATAGAAATATAAATAGGAATATCCATTAATGATATCTACTATCAACAATCTAAATTTCGAGCATATTAAAAGAATAGACTTAAAAGAATACATATTATATAATTTAGATATGAAGAAGATTAATCTCTTAATAATATTATCTCCATTATTATTATCCAGCTGCGTGTTTTTTCAAAGCGATGAAGACGAATATAAAACACCAGAATTATTTTTAGATAAAATGTCTAATATCTCTACTATAGAGATGAAATCATCCAAAGAAGGATATCAAGAAATAGCCCCGGATTATGATAAATCAGTTTATTATGCCTTATCAGAAATAAAAGAATATGAAGAAATAACATCAATAAATGATCCATCTGATATATATTTCACATATGGTATATTCAATCAAAATATCGCTACTTTAAGCGTATATGAGAATGGATATATCGAAATATATCGTAAACAAAAATATAGTTCACCTCATTCATTTTATTATTCTTTCTCTCCTTATTTAGCGGCATCACTTAATCGACTCGTAGAAGAAAAAATTAAATACGCGATAGAAGCTAAAAATGACGCAGAAATAGAGGCGAATAATTATGCGAATATTACTAATTTCTTCATCGATGCGAAAAAGAATGATTATATCTATTCTTTATGTGCGGATACTAATCGCATCTATGATTTTAAAGCCTATATCGATATCGTTAACAAAATGGAAGAAGCCACCTATACATTAAGCGAAGAATATATCTCCGCGGGATATCTAATTAGATATGGCTCTAACACAATAGAATTCCCTTGGATGTATTCCTTATTAAATACCTATAAAGATATCCTTCTCATGTATAATTATTCCGATAAAGTTAATAGAAGTTATACTATCGAAATTAGATACACAATTGATGAAGATATGGGAAGAGATATCTATAGATATGTCTTAGACATCGCAAGAAGAACCAATCTAAACGGATATTAAAAACCCAAAAAATGAAGCAAATTTGATAAAAATAGGTGAGAATTGCATGATATTTAAAAAAAGATGACTAATCACTAGCCATCCTTATTTATATAACCTATATATAACTATTGCTTAGTTATAGTGATTGTCGCACTCGTAGAGCCCCCGCTGGTGGTGATATCACTAACTTCAAAGGTGAAACCTAAAGCTTTACCATTATTCATCTTTGATGATTTAGGGAACTGAGATGAATAGGTAGATAAATCAAATGTATCGCCTTCATAGAATAAATCATTATTAGATAAGACATTTGTGGTCTTAATTTTCGCGGTCTTAGAATTTCTAACCAGTCTTAATAAATCATAATTATCATAACTAGAACCTAATGGAGAACCATAATTGGTATCGCCATAAGTATTAGTAAAAGCTTGCATCACTCCATATCTACTTCCATTAGTGTCAGAACCGATGTTATTAATGGATACGTTATAATAACTATCCGCATATAATAATCTGGCATCGATATGCCATAATCTAATTCCAGTCTTAGATGCTCCGTTAGGATATCCAGAAGTATATTGATATGTGGCATCTAATTCATTTAATCCGGTAGGGGTATATAATTCCAATAATAAATATTCATCAAATGGTGAATCGTAATCATTCCATCCATTGCTTAATAAAATTAAATCTTTAGAATCTTGGAAAGCATTAATAGTAATGGTGCAAGAATCAGTAGGAATATATGGATCCGCCCAACCAAAAGCCATCACCGAGAATGGATCATGTCCTCCAACATTATAATCCTGCATGGAGAAGCCTCCCGCTGGAGAATAAGAATTAGAACCATAATCATAATAATCATCTAAGCCTAAAACATGGCCAAATTCATGAATAAAGGTATGGGCGTCCACATTAGCGTGTGAGCAATCACCATAACTATAAGAAGTGCCCGCTCTAGAATAAGCTGTAGATTGATCATACATAAAATCATATGAAGCCCAGAAATAGGTATTAACTCCTGGATTAGTTTTAGAATTAACAGAAGGATCTTGATACCAGAAGCAATAAGACCATAAATTATTATAGGCTTGTTTACCAAGTGCTATATAATCAGGCGCAGCATAAATCATCACAACGGCGTCTAAATATCCATCGCCATCGCTATCATAATTCGTGCGAGAATCGCTTGGATTATTACTAAAATACCAATCTGATGCTTTCTTAGCTAAGGAAATAGTGGCATCATAATCATCGCCATAAGTTGTACTCTTCTTGCCTACTTCATACCAAGATGTCACTTTACCATCTAAAGATAATAAGCCATTAGATTCTTCTTCATAATAAGTTTTAACACTTCTCCATCCCGCTTCTTCATTGCTACCAAAATAACATGTCTCAATATCTTTTAAGACATTTTCTTTATTTTTGACATAAGTGGAAGAATCAGTAAACCAAATAGGTATAACTAATACCTTTGCCTTTCCCATCGTTGGGCATGAATCAATTGCATAGACATTATTCGCTGTATAATCAGTATAAGTTTGCTTGATATCAGTCTTTACTAATTCTTGTGTTTCACCATCACTATAAGAAGAGGAAGAAGATGGCTCTTCACTAGAGGAAGTCTCGCTACTATCTTCGCTAGATGTCGTAGAGGATGTAGAAGTACCTTCGTTAGAAGATGAAGAAAACCAATTTATCTCAATAGAACATCCAGATAAAGTCATCGCTAATATTAATAAGCTAATAATTTTGTTAATTTTCATAATGATGTTTCCCCCTTTAAGGTTATTTATTCTATCACGATATAACCTAAATAAAAAACAAATATTAACAGTATTTAAAATCTGAATTTTGCAGTTAACGGAAGCAATATTTAAATAAAGTCTCGATTCAGTCGAGATTTTTTATAATCTCACCCTGTTAAATTGTT
>CAJOOD010000180.1 GCA_905236085.1 uncultured Bacilli bacterium | reverse complement strand
TTATTCTATTTATTCATGACCATGTATTGTACTCCATATAATGCTTTAATTTCTGAATTTGGTCAAAACCAAGAAGATAGAATGTTTATCTCAACAGCTATCTCATTCACCTACTTATTTGGTACATTAATCGCTTATGTTCCATTTGTAGTCGCTCCAATGTTAAGAGGAGCAGTAGGCTTTGCTTGGAGTTATCGTATTTGCTTTATCGTTTTAGCGGTTATTGCTTGTATTGCCATGTTAATTCCAGCCTTTGGCTTAAAAGAAAAAGAATTTGTTGATTCTAAACCCTCAAACGAAGATGTATTTAAATCTTTATCATCAACATTTAAAAATAAAGATTTCCGTGTATTCTCAGCATCTGACATCATGTACTGGGTTGGCTTAACTATGTTCCAAACCGGTTTACCATATTTCGTCCGTGTTTCTATGGGCTTTGATAGTTCCATGGTTATGGTATTTATGGGTGGTATGACCATCTTAGCCGCGGTTTTCTATCCATTTGTTACCAAATTTGTTAAGAAATGGGGCAAGAAAAAATTAGTTATCGCTGGCTTTATTGGCTTAGCTATTTGTTATGCAATCGCCGCAGTATCATCCATTCCAGGCATCTGTCCAGAAGAAAATTCTGGCGGTGGCGCAATTGGTTGGGTATTTGGTATTGCTATTATGGTTATTTCTGCCTTACCAATGGCTTTATTAGGCATTATTCCTCAATCTATCGTTGCTGACGTTGCTGAAGCTGAAGCCAAGACAACTGGACAAAATAGAGAAGGTATGTTCTTTGCCGCAAGAACATTTGCCATGAAATTTGGCCAATCCTTAGCCATGATTCTTTTCACCTCTTTAGCGGTCTCTATGGCCGCGGCGGGATCTGGCACAGATGAAATCTATCCATCTAAAGCCGGTATGATTATCGTTGCAGTAGTCGCAGTGGCCTTCTGCTTATTAGGTGCCTTCATCTTAATGTTCTATAACGAAAAGAAAGTTATGAAAACTATTGCTAAAGAAGAAGATGCGGCTTTCTATTCCGCGATTGAAGGAAGAGATAATAAGGAAGATAAAGCTGAATAATTATCATCATTAACTTTCAAATATCATAGAAAGGAATATTAAAAAAATGGATAAATCCTCAGTTATTTTTGGAAATCCTATGCCTGAAAAGGTAGTTAAAGGAGCCGAAAAGAGCAAACAAAAATATATCAAGAAATATGGTGATGATTCTAATGCTCATTATCAAATAGGATTCGAACCAATCGATGCTTTAGACTTTATTGGAGCTTCTAATATTGTCTTTAAAGATAAGGGTGAGAAATTTGATGATAAAGCCTTAATCGTTGGTAATATCCGTATGGGCTTTGGTCATTATCGTATCTCTATTGCTATGGCTAGCGCAGCACGTGCATTAGGGTATCATCCATATTGGTTAGATTTAGCTAGTTTTGATGCCACTGGTAGCAAGATGATTAGAGAACAAAATGATTTATATTCTCTAGCTTCTCGTATTTCTCAAAAATCTAAATTATTCAATAAATTGATTTGGGAACCATTAAACTGCGAAGGCTTTAAGAAAATCACTTATAACGCCAAAGATCAAAAAAATAGTGAACTTTTAGTGCCTATTTTTGAAAATATTGATAAAGATATCCCCTATATTGCCACACATGTATGGCCAAGCCAAGGGGCGATACACGCTGGGATGAGCCATGTCGTTAACGCTGTACCAGATAATTGGCCAATGGGTCTACATCTATCTGAAGGTGCGATTCATACCGTACAAACTCCATACGCCTATTTGGGCTATAAAATTCTTAATGGTTTTGATAAGAAAAAACAATTAAAAGGCTTAAAAGAAGAAGACCTTAAGATGGTGGGATGCTTTGTTGATCATGAATTATTAGTCAATTTAGAAAAAGATAATGAAGCAAGAAAGGCTAGAGCCTTAAATGATAAACCTATCCGTATCTTATTAACTGTTGGTGGTGCGGGTGCTGGCTTTAAACAATTCTTAGAAATGGTTAAGCATCTATTACCATATGTTAAAGAAAAGAAGGTAGCCTTATTTATCAATTTCGGTGACCATAAGAATGTTTATGATAAGATGATTGAAAAATTAGGGGATGTTGAATGCCATACCTATTTCGATGAATATCAAAAACTCAAAGAATTTAAAAAGGAAATGGAAGTTAAAGATGTTGAAGGCATTTATTGCATCTACAATAAGAACATCTTTGAAGCCGTTTATAGCACTAATCTATTGATGCCAGTATGTGATTTATTAGTCACTAAACCATCAGAATTAGTCTATTACCCAATTCCTAAATTATTTATGAGACATATCGGTGGACATGAAGTCTATGGAGCGATTCATGGAAGAGAATTCGGTGATGCGACATGGGAATGTCCTGATAAGAAATCAGCGAATGATATGCTTGATACTTTAGTTAATGATAGAGAGATTATCGCCCATATGGCGGACACTATTACGAAACTAAAGAAAGATGGCTATTATGATGGCGCTTATGAGTGTGTCAAATTAGCGGTATCAGGTAGAAAATAAAACAATAATAAAAATCACCTATAAATGCGAAATCTTTGCAAAAAGGTGATTTTTTTATGGAAATTAGGCTAGATATACATCTAAATCCATATGGACTTTGGATTTATATAACCATTCGATGATATCATCATCTAAAGATAGAGATGGATTAATAATCTCTTCTTCATCGACGAGATGAGGGATAATAATTAGATAGGCTTCCGCGTGATATTTTTCATTAGTCTTTTTAATTAATTCTGGGGTATTTAATAAATTCTTTAATCCTTTTCTTATCATGTCGGATACATAGCCTTCTGCTTTATCATTGAAACAGATTTTTAAAGCCATGGAATTATCACGTCTAATCAATGTTTCATAATCACCATCATAATTGATATCATCTAGATATGATTCAACATTAGAATGATTAAGATTATCAATGCTTAGATATATTTTAATTTTAGAATAGGTCATTATTTTTCTTCTTTCTCGTCGGTTAATATACCTTTATTGATGTGATAGATAAAGCTATGTCTAACTCCATCTAATAAATAATTAACATGGACGTTTTTACGATAGACTTTATAATTGACATCTTCCGCTTCATAATACAACCTTAAGGCATAAGATAAAATATCTTTTTGTATATCTTTATAAGTAGCGATGTCATCGCTAGTTAATAATAATGAACCGAATAAAGCATCCATATAGACCAAGGCTTTTCTTTGCTCGATAGTTAATTTAGTGTTTTCATCTCTAAGTAAGAAGACATCTGGATCATTTCCAAATAATCTTTGATCCATGAAACTTCTATATATGGTGTTTTGAATAGTGACTTTAGTGGATGGTCTTTCTCTATGCATCATGCGCATATATAAGACATCATCAAAGGTTAAAGTCATATCAGGACCAACACGGAGATAATCAAAATTACCGATGGAATTAAATAGAGTCGCTCCACAACCTAAGATAATCTTATCTTTAAGGATATCTTTTAATAATTCGTAGGCTTTTTGCGAGATTTCTGAACGTGTAAGAGTGTAATCGTTAGGAACATTAACCGCATATAAGAAATCTAATTTAAAGAAATCAAAACCTAAATCAATATAATATTGCAAGCATTTCTTAATATATTTAATGACTTCTTCGTTTTCGATATCTAAGACATATTGTCCTGACCAGTTAACACCAACTTTAATAGGGTTGCCAGATTCATCTAATCTAAAATATTCTTTATGTTCTTGGAATAATTTAGATTTTTCTTCGGCAACAAATGGGGCTAGCCAGATACCCGCTTTTAGGTTTTTCGCATGGATTTTATCAATAATAGGTTTTAATCCATTAGGGAATTTAATAGGATCGATATCTAACCAGTCGCCGACAAATGTTTCATAACCATCATCGATTTGGAATAAATCAAATCTATCATCTAAAGCGGATAGGTCTCTAAGAATAATTTCTTCATTAATATTTTGATAATAGTTATACCATGATGTATAACCGAATAATTTAGGAATATTTCTCTTAGGGAATTTCTTCTTAAATGATTCTTTTCCTTCTTCATATTTATAAGATAAGAAATAATCATAGATAACAAATGTTTCATTAGCTTTGATCACTCTATTTTCAACATCGCTAAATAGGATTAATCTATTTTTGGTTTTTTGCAATTCGATGATGAGATAGGCAGTCTTATAGTTGTTGTTATATAGATATATCTCATTTTCACCTTGAGAATAGAAAACATCAAAAGAATGTAATCTATCCATACGATATTTGTAGAATATGACATCGCCATATTTATCTAAAGGGAAGACTTTCCTTAATAGATGAGAATGTCTTTTAAAAGAATTCTCCACATAACCCACTCTTGAAAGATGGGTATCGGTCCATGATTGATATCCGTTTAAGAAATATCTATCCGTGGTATTAATTTTAAACGGCACAACAATTGTGGCTTGCTTTAAGACGATATCTTTTTTAGGTTTAATTGCTAAATAGAAACGATTATCTTCTTCGCTTTGAACAAAAGATATTAATTCATCAGGTTTATCAATTTTGTATTCTTTTCCTTCGAGTAAATATGTAAGATGCATAAATTTCTCCTATGTATGTTTCAGATAATTTAATTATATATGAAGTTTCTCTTTTTATAAATATAAAAAGATAATTATTGAAATATATAAGAAATTAGATTGTATTTAAGCATTGGTTTAAGTTATTAAAAAATTAAAAGTCCCTTGGATTTTTCCGAAAATATAGTGAAAAGTCGCTTGGTTGTTTCCAAAAATGTTTTATTATTAATTCAAGGAAAGTAAACATGTATCAACAAAATGAAGAAAAAGAATTACTTAGACATATTGATAAATGGCTTATCGATTGGAAAAATAATCCTAATCATAAGCCCGCTTTGATAAAAGACATTAGACAATCTAACAAGACACATTCAGTTAACAACTTTATTAACTGGTCACCAACATTGCCTATTAAATAAGAGGAGGTTTTATAATTATGAAAAGAGAATTCAATAAAGATTTATTAGAGGCCTTATCTCATTGTTTATATGGGTCTGGTGTTAAAGATGATTATGGTTACACTGTACCTATGATAGAAAAGGTTGGTGAATCATATTTTTACACAGGCGAAGCACCGATAAGGGATAAGATATTCTTAGAGAAATTTCAAAAGCAATTAGATATATACGATATTGCCGCTGCTAAATTAAGTGAGATATCTATTGATTATGTTGAGATGTTTTATAACGCCATTGAGCGCATAATTATAGAAAACAATCGAATAAAATGGTCACACGATAGTAATTGGAAAGAGACTCTAACCACAAATAATTATTATCAAAAACAATTACATATATTGGTAAATGGAGCTTTTAATAATAAAAAAGTTGATGTTGATTTATCTTCATTATTCAAGAAGAAATATAAAGATTTTCCTAAGCATGATTTTATTGAAAAATTAGAAATTGAAGTACCTCTTTTAGAAAACGAAAAGACAACTCATTCATTCTTGATTTCCGATGATATCAATTGCTTTGCTATACCAGTATTTAGCTCTAAAGGTATGCTGATTAAAAAGGAAGATAATAAGGTTGATTTCCAATTTCAATTATTACCTATTGCTAAGATTAAAGATGTTCTTAACATATGGTATAAAGACATCTATAAATTTGACGATATCAAGCGTCAGCAAATATCCGCACAATTTGATAAACTTCGTAAAGATATTATGGATATAGGTGAATGTATCTCTAATAATTATGAAGAAGGCCTAGCCGAGAAATTAGAAAAATTAGGATATGATATGATGGATATGTTTGGTGTAGATATATCTAAAATTAAATAAAATATCCCGTATTTGCGGGTTAATTGATATTAATTTGTCTTTATATCTTCTTCTTTAAAGAAATAGATAAGACAAATTTTAAATAAAAATTAGTTACATTTATTTTGACCTAAGATAAAATATTTTCGTTATGAGTAAGAAGTTACCATTTGATAATGATAAATATCTAAGAATCCAAAAAGAGAATATTTTGGAAAGGATTAAGATGTTCGGCGGACATCTATATTTGGAATTTGGCGGTAAATTATTTGATGATTATCATGCCTCTCGTGTTCTTCCAGGATTTAAGCCAGATTCTAAATTACAATTATTGTTATCATTAAAAGATCAAGCAGAAATTGTCTTAGTGGTTTCTTCTAATGATATTAAAAATAAAAAAGTACGCGCGGATACCGGTGTTACTTATGATATTGAAGTAGAAAGACTAATTCAGGCCTATAATCGCGCGGGATTAGTGGTGGAAAGTGTAGTTTTATCTTTTTATGAGCCTAATGAAGAAGTTGATAAATTCATGAGGAGATTAAAACATCAAAAGATTAATGTCTATAAGCATTATAAGATTGCGGGTTATCCTCAAAATATTCCACTTATTGTTTCTGAACAAGGTTTAGGTAAGAACGAATATATTAAAACCACTCGTCCATTAGTGGTCGTCTCCGCTCCTGGTCCAGGAAGCGGCAAGATGGCGACCTGCTTATCGCAGTTATATCATGATTTTAAACATGGAATTAAATCCGGCTACGCTAAATATGAGACCTTCCCAGTATGGAATCTACCTTTAAATCATCCTGTTAATATGGCTTATGAAGCGGCGACTATTGATTTAAAAGATGTCAACATGATCGACCCATATCATTTAGAAAAATACGGCAAAACCGCGGTAAATTATAATAGAGATGTCGAAACATTCCCATTATTAAAAGATATCTTTATTTCTATTTCTGGTAAGTCTCCATATAATTCCCCAACTGATATGGGTGTTAATATGGTGGGCTTTGCTATTAGGAATGATAAAGAAGTTAAAAAGGCTTCCAAAGATGAAATTATAAGAAGATATTTTAATGCGAAAAAAGATTATCTCTTAGGTAAGATTGATGAAGATGCAGTCATGAAAGCTGAAATGCTTATGAAGAGATTAAATCTTACCATCGATGATAGACCATCTGTTAAAGTGGCTAACGATAAAGCGGATAAGATTGGCACACCCGTCATCGCTGTTCAATTACATGATGGAAGAATTATCACTGGTAAGAGGAGCGATTTATTAACAGCCTCCGCGGCGATGTTACTTAATGCTTTAAAAGCGCTCGCGGGATTAAAAGATAAGATGCTCTTATTATCTAAGAATGTTATAGAGCCGATTCAAGAATTAAAATTAGGACCTTTAAATAACATTAATGCTAAAATCCACGCTGAAGAGATATTAATCGCCTTAGCCATTCAAGCCACTACAAATCCAGTCGCTGAATTATGTTTATCTAAATTATCTCAATTAAAGGATTGTGAAGCCCATTCTTCGTGTTTATTAGGACAAGCGGACTTAAAAACTCTTAATAAATTAGGCATGAGAGTAACCGAAGAAGCAAAATCATATTTCTATAAACAGTAAGATAGAGTAATCTCTATCTTTATTTTTTATTTATTATTGCTAAAATAATAGATAGGGAAAAGGATATAGTAAATATGATAGAAAAAACCATTAAAGAATTAATCGCTTATGCGAAAATTCATTTAGGCCTATTAGATAGTGATGAAAGATATTTCACTAATTATTTGATGTACCGTTTAGATGTTAAACTACCTCAAGATGTGGAAATTGATATCGAACATATTAAAGAAATGACTCGACCAGATGAATTGGTCAAAGATTTAGAAGAATATCTAACTCTAAAAGGATTAGATGATAAAGCAAAAGAGAAATTTATTACCGAATTATTTGGTATGTTAACACCTCTACCGAGTAGATTTAATGATATATTCTGGAACTTATATCAAAAAGATAAAGTTAAAGCCACAGATTATTTCTTTGATTTATCGATTAAGAATAATTATGTGCAAAAGAGTAAGATTGAACAAAATATCATTATTGAATCTAATCGTGGAGATCATGATTTAGTAGTGACTATTAACCTATCTAAACCAGAGAAATCCAATAAGGATATCAAGGCAGCCTTATCCGCGGCAAAAACGCAAGAAACCTATCCAAAGTGCGCTATTTGTATCGAAAATGAAGGATGTGGAGGCTCTGAAAAGACTCCTCCAAGACAGAATTTAAGACTCATTCCACTTAAACTTGATAATAGAGATTGGTATATGCAATATTCCCCATATGGCTATTATAATGAACACTGTATTGTTATATTAGATAAACATACTCCAATGATCGTATCAAAAGATAATGTACAAGCCTTATTTGATTTTATCGACTATTTCCCACATTATTTCTTAGGTGCTAATTCGGATTTACCAATTGTAGGTGGTTCAATATTAACTCATGAACATTTCCAAGGCGGTAATTATACATTACCTTTAATGAAAGCCAGTATTAAAAAAGAATTAGGAACAGTTAATGGAATTAAACATTCTATCTTAAATTGGCCTAGCTTTGCTTTATATTTAGAAGGTAAAGATTC
>CAJOOD010000179.1 GCA_905236085.1 uncultured Bacilli bacterium | reverse complement strand
ATTATTACTTCCACCTTAGTGGGTGCTTTCTTATTCCCAGTTGGTCTCTTATTAGTGTGCTATTTAAGATTAAATCTATATACTGGTAAAATCGGCATGGCTTTTAGAAATAAGAAATTAGATAAAAAGGGTCTAAATGTCTTTGAATGGTTATTAATCATTCTTATTGGTAACGCTATTGGGGCTATGGCTATTGGCTTTATTATCTATCCGTTAACATTAATCAATAAAGAATCAGCCTTCTATCTTGCTACATATGAAGTGGCTAATTCTAGAATTATGGCTTTTGATTTTGAAGGCATATTTAATATGTCATATAAATCCATATTATGTGGAGCATTAGTTTATATCGCTATATATCTTTTCAATAGATTAAATACTAACTTTGGAAAAGTGATTGGTATTATTGTTCCTATTGCTTTCTTTGTTTTTGCGGGTTTCCAACACTGCATCGCCAATATGTTTTATATCGCTGCAGGATTAGCCTTTAACGCTAATTCAATCGTGGGATTAATTATCTGTATATTAGGTAATTCTATTGGCGCTCTATTGTTAGATTTATTTGTTAAATACGAATAAAAGAGAGCAAATACGACTTATTTTTAATAATTTCCATTCTTTTCGGAAGTAGTTTTCATTTTATCCACTGATAAAAGTGCGTTTAATGTTAATTTTTCATCTACTCTAACTTATATCAAAGCCATAATTATTATTCCTATTTGTAATTGCATTATATTCTGTGTAAATGCATTGTCATTACAAAACATTATAGATAACGAAATCTAAATACATATTAGTCTTATTTATGGATATTATAATTGGCGTTATTTAAAATTCTCACCAAATATTTCTTGCCATATAGCCAGAGCAATCTTATATCTACCCATGGTGTTATGCTCTATAGCTTCGATTGCAAGCTGGTATGTTATTTTTGCTTTCTTCATCGATATTGATGGTTTAGTGATACGGGCTTCAGTACCTGGGACATACCATGCTTCTTTATAATTATCTATCATATATTTAATGAAATCAGCGATAAGACAATCATAATATAAATAACCTTTATTACGATATTTATATGTGGTTAAGAATTGATATGACATCGCATCTATTAATTCGTAGGGAAGATTAACTTTATTATGATATGCCCATTCTCTAATCATCTTGGCTAGGTTTATAAAATTATCGTTACATTTCTTATTTAATTCATCAAAGGTAGATTTAATTAATTTGAAATTTGCTTTTTGTAATTTCTTATTCGTGGATATAAGTAGATAATTGTGATCAATATTATCCATAAATCCTAAGATAATTTCTATAGTTGCATCATTAGCCAATTTAATTCTAATTCTATTTAATCTGATAGAGACATCATCAGAGATAGTTTCTAAAGTATTTTTGCTTAATTCTAATAAATCTATGGGATTTGCGGTGATTAATGAATTAGGAAGAACATAAAGCATCGCTAAATCATCGATATGTATTTCAGTTCCTAATAATGTTCCGCCTACATATGTTGCGTTGGCGGTATCACTTTTAGAATTATGGAATTTATTATTTAAGATCTTGGTTATAAGGCGAAAAGAAGATGATTTAATGCTTATCTCTTTTTTAGATAAATGTAGAGAATTAACAAATGATTCAAAATTCTTTTCAATCGCCATATACCTTATTATAATTTCAAAAGAAAATAATATTAAAGAAAAAACAATGATATAATATCATTTATCAAGGAGAAAATATGCAATATTGCCATAAATGCGCGAAGCCAATTGAAGACGATGATATTAATTATTGCCCCTACTGCGGTAATAAATTAGAAAAAGATTTATCCACATCTAATGCTATCCTTAATAAAGGCAGAGATGTTATAAAACTTAGAGATGAAATAGATTATTTTTATAAAAGGAGAAAGATATTTCTATTTATCGCTTTAGGTTGTTTAGGCTTAGGGTTGATATTCTTTATCGTGGGTATAATTGTCGGTTCAAATGCCTCTAATGTTAATGGCTATAGTGTATTTGTTTATTTAGCTTCTTTATTTATATCAGGATTCGTTGTATTAATGATATTAAGAAGCGCTCTATATAATAGAAGAATTAAGAATAGAAAAGAATTATTAAAAGAAGCAGGATTTCCATACCATAAACAATGAAAGCGCCAACATTAAAACATCGTAAACCTATCGTCTATATCTCCTTAGGGATATATGCTTTATTAACT
>CAJOOD010000178.1 GCA_905236085.1 uncultured Bacilli bacterium | reverse complement strand
GAAATGAAAAAGCACGATTTAAAGAGCAAAGATATGAAGAAATATATTGAATATGGTTGGCTGTATGGAGCCAATAATCCTGATAAAATTGATTTCAAATTGAATTTTAGAGATGGCTTAGAAACCCTTGCGGGATTGCATCAATATTCTAAAGTCTATGAACAATCTTCAGAGATAGTGCACTCCACTCCAATGCTGATATATTCTAATAAGATATATTATTACCTCACCACATTATTAAATACCTATGAGTCATTCTTTAGGATTGAAAAAGTATTCGCATCATTGTTCTTATCGCAAAATTCTAAAGCCATTCAAGAAAGATATAAAACGATGAGAAATATCTATTATTCTCAACTAATTTCCATCTATCGAAATGAGAAAAATAGATTGATTTCCATAGCAAAACCCAAACAAAATAATTAAATTTAAAGAAAAATGTCGCATCCATCATGCGACATTTCTATTATACATCAGCGTAACAAGATCCGCCGATGAATTCTCTGAACACGGAATTGCATGGTACCCATTGGTAGTCAAGTCCATCAAAATATTTAAGCATTCTGATTAATCTTTCCGCCATTGGGAAATGTGGGCTATCTTCCGATATCTCGGTTAATAATTTAAGCGCAAATTTCTTCATAACACTTAATTCATAAACCAAGAATGAATTGAAGACATAATCAGTACCTTCTTGATTATCATAAATCCAACGGAATTCACCCTTTCTAACGCTTGGCCACATATTTAAAGTATCTAAAGCAGATGAACCTCTAAATTGATAGTCACGAACAATTCTTCTTAATAATCTTAAATCGGTTAAGGACATTGGATTATGATTATCAAAATTGATTTGCGCTTGTGGAGCGATATAGACTTTGAATTTTTGATGACGTGGAATAGAAGGAGTCATTCTATCATTAAGAGCGTGAATACCTTCAATGATAATTGGTTGATCCATAGCGATTTTTAATTTTCTGCCTGGAACTCTTTTACCGATTTGGAAATCAAATTTTGGTAATTCAACTTCATTTCCTTCGATTAATTCAGCAATATTTTTATCAAATAGTTCAATATCTAAAGCATCGATTGATTCTAAATCGGGCTTTCCATCTTCATCTAATGGACATTTATCTCTTGGTAGATAATAATCATCTAAAGAAATACGAATTGGTCTAAGACCTCGAGATAATAATTCAATTCTTAATCTATTAGCGAATGTGGTCTTGCCACTTGAAGATGGTCCAGCAATACAAATTAGACGAATAGAATCGATATCGTTTTCAATCAAATCACCAATTTCTGCGAATTGTTGATTGTGATAATGTTCACACATATTAATAAAATCCACTGAACCATATTCGTTAGTCATGGTATTAATACCAGTGATGGTATCAACACCAGTTGCTGATGCCCAAGTATGAGCTCTTTTTAAAGTTCTACCATAAGTAGGCGCATCCTTAAATTCAGGAATTTCTCCGTTACATTCACTTCTTGGATATTGAATCATAATACCAGGAGCGTAGAATCTTAACCGCCATTTTCTAATATATCCAGTGGATGGGACCATTCTATCAAACATGTAGTTGTAATAGCCTCCGCATTCATACATATGCGCAGTTTTTTCTGGACGATATTTTAATAATTCAACTTTGTCGTGAAATCCTAATTCTTCAAATTTTTTGCTAACTTTGTTGATATCAGTTTTGATTCTAGTTAATGGGATATCCGCGGTGACAAGACGATCCATTTCTTGTGATAAAGCACGGACTAATTTACTATTCGCTGTATGATTTCCATTAAGGATTTGCAAGAAAATTGAACGAGAAACATTATAAGAGAAACGGAATTCAATTTTAGGATCGATGTTATATAAAGCCATCGCTACTAAATATCTAACCGAAGCTTCATATATTCTCATCGCATCTCGATCTGAACATGTAAGAACTTCTAGTTCACATGATTTAGAAATTTCATAAGTCAATTCACGGATTCTATTATCTATTTTTGCACACACATAATTCCTGTTATCACCGACGATATCAAGAACTTTAACTGGTTTTGTGAAGGATTTTTCTTCACCATTAAATTTAACTATAAAAGACATAGTTCTCACCTCCGTAATGCAATAGATTAGCACAATTATTATACACTATAAAAGAACTTTTTTCACTTTTTTGCTAAAAGGGGAGAGTAAACTATTTTTTCTCGCTAGGCTTAATCAAATTAAGATTGACATGACAATATCCGTGGGGATTTTTATCAAGATAGTCCTGATGATATTCTTCTGCTGGATAAAAATTAGACATCTTTTTTATCTCAATCATATGTTTGCCTTCAATATGTTCAGATAAATAAGTAGAGGCAACCATCGCATCATATAAATCATTATAATAAATACCGCTACGATATTGATGGCCAATATCATTGCCTTGCTTATCTAAAGAATAAGGGTCAACAAATCTAAGATAATGCTCTAATAATTCTTCTAAAGAAATAACTTCATTATCATAATCTATCTTCACTGTTTCTGCGTGAGATGCCTTATGTGATTTCACATCTTCATAACTAGGAAAAGCCGATTCGCCGTTACAATAACCAACCGTGGTATCTAATACACCTTTTAATTGTTTGAAGTAGGCTTCTACTCCCCAAAAACATCCACCTGCTAAAAATATTGTCTTCTTCATATCAATAACATTATAAATGTAATTTAAATTAAATCTAGTTATCTTTATTTATAATGTGTATAATCTTAACGTTAAGAGGTAATTTTATGAAAAACATGGTTTACATTCAAAGCGGAGGACCAACCTCCGTAATTAATTCTTCTCTTTATGGTGCGATAAAAGAAGCTAGAGAACATAGAGATCAAATTGGAAAAATATATGGTTCATTAAACGGCATCGATGGATTAATCAATGATAATTTAATCGATATCGACCAAGAAAGTAATAAAGATATTGAATTATTAAAACAAACTCCAGGTGCTATTTTAGGCTCTACACGTCTTAAATTACCTAAATATTATCACGACCCATTATATGTCAAGATTGTTAACACATTAGCTAAACACAATATCGGATATATCTTCATCAATGGTGGTAATGACTCCATGGATACATGTATGAGAATTGCTCGTCTATGTGAAGAAGATGGATTAGATGTCAAAGTTATTGGTGTTCCAAAAACTATTGATAACGATTTAGCTATTACCGATCACTCTTTAGGTTTTGGTTCCGCGGCTAAATATGTCGCTAATACAATTGCCCATATCGCTATGGATGCTCGTGCCTTTAAAAAAGGTAAAGTTCACATCATTGAAGTCATGGGTAGAAATGCTGGTTGGCTAACCGCATCCACTGATATTTTGCCAGAAGAATTTCACCCAGATTTAATCTACATTCCAGAAAAAAAGTTGATTTTAGCGGACTTTATGAAACAAGTTCAACAAATTTATGATAGAAATGGTTCTGTCATTATTGCCTTAAGTGAAGGTGTTTCATTCGATGAAAGATCTAAGAAAGTAAAGACTGATAGTTTTGGTCATCCACAACTAGAAGGTGTTTCTGATGAATTAGGAAGTATCGTTGAAGAAGACTTAGGCTTACCAGTTAGAACTGTCGAATTATCTGTTCCTCAAAGAGCTTGTGCTTATTTGATTTCTAAATCTGAACAACAAGAATCAATCGAAACTGGTCGTAGAGCGGTCAAAGCTGCCTTAGCAGGTGAAACCGGCAAGATGGTTACCTTAAAAAGAGTATCCAACAATCCATATAAGATTGAGTTCGAATTAGCGGATGTTTCTAAGATCGCTAACGAAGTTAGAATGATTCCACAAGAATGGCTAGTTGATGAAACTAGATTATCTGATGAATTTAGAGAATATGTCCGTCCTCTTGTCGAAGGGGAAATCAAATGTGAATTTGAAAATGGCATTCCTAAGTTCTCACATTTCAAAAAAGTTAAAGTTAAATAAGTGATGAAGACAAGAAGTATTCTACAAAAAACGGTTATTATATCATCTATTGTAGTTGTCGCTGCATTCGTAGCGACCTTCTTTTTATTCTTCTTAGGCTTAATGGAAATTCCTCTTGGTATTTTACTTGGAGGGGGAGCTTCTACTGGAGCGATGGCTTTATACTTAATTGATGAAAATTCTCCAAACCATAAGAAAGCTATTAGAGTCACCATTGTCTCTATTATCTTATCATCGTTGATACACATTTCCGCTTTAGTATTGGCCGCGGTGCTATATTATGTGGCAAACTTGCACATATTTAACATATTTGCAACGTTTGGTTCCATTTTTGTTGGACAAATTGTCTATATTATTTTAAACTTATTTCCTGTAAAGGAAAAATGATTAGATGGATAAGATTGTTGGAATATTCTTAAGCCCAATACCAAATGATGAAGCAATAGGTGCTTTGTTCTCATCCTTAATCGTCATGGTTATCATGGTGATTTTATCTATCATTATTTCCATTATGGCCCGTCGACAAGACCCATTAAAAAAACCAAAAGGCTTACTCTTACTCGCTGAAATTGGTGTTAATTATTTTGATGGTCAAGTTGAAGAATTGATGGGGAGAAGATTTAAAGGATTCGGCTCTATTATCATGTGTATCGCCGTTTATATCGTCTTGTCCTTCCTTATCGGTCTAACTGGTCTACCATCACCTCTTACTAATTTAGCCACTCCATTAAGTTTGGGTTTGGTTACTTTTGTATTAATTCACGCCACAGCGGTAAGATTTAACAAATGGAAATATTTCAAACGTTATGTTGATCCATTTCCATTCTTCTTACCTATTAATTTATTATCGATGTGGTCACCTTTATTATCATTATCGTTACGTCTATTTGGTAACGCCCTAGCGGGCTGGACACTTATGAGTGTTGTTTATTACGCTCTTGAAAGTGTCTCCGCTGCGATATTCTCCATGTTAGCGGAAGGCTTAAATACCATATTTATTGCTCCGCTTATCACTTGGATATTACACGCATATTTTGACTTATTCTCCGGAGTTATTCAGACTTTGGTTTTCATAATATTAACTATGTTATTTGTGGCCAATGAGGCTCCTGATGAGGATGAGATGCAAGAAAAATTATCTATATAGGAGGAAAAATATATGGATGCTCAAGCTGTTAAAATGTTAGCCGCGGCCATTGCGATTTTGGCTGGCGCCGCCAACGCTCTTGGTGAAGGTATGCTTTGTAGCAAAACTGTTGAAGGTATTGCTAGAAATCCAGAAGCCTACAAGAACTTACGTACTACAATGATTTTAGGATGTGCTCTTGTTGAAACAACTGGTATTTACGCATTGCTAGTCTCATTATTAATTTTATTCGTCGGATAATAAGGAGAAAAAATGTACCACAGCAATATTAACTGGTCATTTTTAATCGATATTTGTTCACGTGTAAGAGTGGAAGGAGAATCTATTTCTTCTTCATCTTCTGCGGATTATCCATCACTACCTTCTGGTGATTCTTTCATGAACAAAATCATCCCAAATCTTTGGGCCTTTTTGGTACAACTACTAGCGTTTATTATTTTGTTAGTTGTGGTCTTTGTATTTGCTTATAAACCAGTAAAAAAGATGTTACAAAAACGTCAAGACCACATTGAAAACGAAATAAAAGAAGCTGATGAAAAGAATAAAACTGCTCAAGAAAACGCGATTGAGGCTGAACAAAATGTCTTAGAAGCCAAAAAGAAGGCTAATGAAATTGTCGAAGAAGCTAGAAATGAAGCTTTAAGACAAAAAGATATAGTCATAGCTCAAACTAATGATGAAATTGTTAAGATGAAACTCGACGCCGAAGAAGATATTGCTAGAAGCAAAGAAGAAGCCAAAGAAGAAATCAGAAAAGAAATCATCGATGTGGCTTTAGATGCTTCTAAGGAACTCTTAAAACGTGAAGTTAATAGCGACGATAATAAGAAATTAATAGATGAATTTGTCAAGGATATTGAAGATAAGGATTAATTTATGGATGCCTTAGCCGCAAGATATGCCAATGTATTATATGAAGATGGTCTAGAGCAAAATAGGCTCGCCCAATTTCAAAATGAAGCGAAAGATGTTTTAAGTCTAATCGAAAACGATGATGATTTAATCACATTATTAGATTCACGCTTTTTAGGCATCAAAGAAAGGCAAGACGAAGTGGATGAAATATTCTCTAAATATCTTAGCGACGAATTCATTATCTTTCTTAAAATCGTGATTGCTAATGACCGCATAAGAGAATTAGAAAATATTTTAAAAAGCTTTGTTTCTATGGCTAATGAACACTTTGGAATTGCTGAAGGAATTGTCTATTCCACCGAAAAACTCAGCGAATCTCAACTAAAAAACATAGAAAATAGCTTATCAAAAAAAGAAGGAAAACAAGTTTCCTTAACAAATCGTATTAATCCATCTTTAATCGGAGGAATAAAAGTTATCATCAATGATCACATATATGATGGCTCAATTGGCGCGAAGATTGATGGGTTAAGGAAGAAATTATTATAGGAGGGAATAAGATGCAAATTAAAACTGGTGAAATATCTGCTTTGATTAGACAGCAAATTAAAAATTATTCTCATGAAATTGATTCTAGTGATGTCGGAACTGTCGTTACAGTAGGTGATGGAATCGCTATTGTATATGGCTTAGATAACGCTATGCTATCAGAATTAGTCATTTTCCCAAACGACATTTATGGCATGGTTATGAATCTTGAAGAACACAGTGTTGGCGTCGTTTTATTAGGTGATGGTAACCTTATTAAAGAAGGCGATACCGTAAAAAGAACCAATAGAGTTATGGAAATCGGTGTCGGTGATGAATTAATCGGACGTGTTGTTAATTCATTAGGTCAACCAATCGATGGACTTGGTGATATTAAATACAACAAATTCCGCCCCATTGAAAGAATTGCTCCAGGTGTCATGCTAAGAAAATCAGTTGACACTCCTTTACAAACCGGTATCAAAGCTATTGATGCGATGATTCCTATTGGTAGAGGCCAAAGAGAATTAATTATTGGTGATAGACAAACCGGTAAAACCGCGATTGCTATTGATACTATTATCAATCAAAAAGGCAAGGGTGTTAAATGTGTTTATGTAGCTATCGGACAAAAGAATTCCACTGTTGCGCAAATAGTGGATAAACTCAAAAAGGCCGAAGCAATGGATTATACCGTTGTTGTAGCCGCGACCGCATCGGAAGCCGCTCCATTATTATATGTTGCTCCATATGCGGGCTGTGCTATCGCTGAAGAATGGATGGAGCAAGGACAAGATGTCTTAATCGTCTATGATGATTTAAGTAAACACGCTGTAAGTTATCGTGCTTTGTCATTATTGTTAAAAAGAAGTCCAGGTAGAGAAGCTTATCCAGGTGATATTTTCTACCTTCATTCTAGATTACTAGAAAGAGCCTGTAAATTAGATGACGCTCATGGTGGTGGTTCAATAACTGCTTTACCAATCGTTGAAACTCAAGCTGGAGATATTTCTGCTTATATTCCAACTAATGTCATTTCTATTACTGATGGACAAATCTTCTTAATTACTGACTTATTCAATGCTGGTCAAAGACCGGCAGTGGATTCTGGCTTCTCAGTAAGCCGTGTTGGTGGAGCAGCACAAATCAAAGCTATGAAACAAGTTGCCGGATCATTAAAGATAGATTTAGCCAACTACAATGAATTAAAATCATTCTCCCAATTTGGCTCTGATTTAGATGAATCCACCAAAGTGGTATTAAGACATGGCGAAGTATTATTTGAAGTATTAAAACAAGAACAATATCAACCATATCCTGTTGAAAGACAAATATTAGAATTATATGTGGCTAAAAACAAATATTTAGAAGATGTTAAATTATCATCCATCAGGCCATTATTAAACAAATTATATGATGTATTCTTAACGTCTCATAATGATATTCTCCAATATATTGTCGATAAGAAAATTATCGATGAAAATATTGAGAACAAATTAAAGAATGCATGCGATGATTTCATGAATATTTATAAAAAGGAATTCTAGAATAGATGTCACAAACTCTCGTTCAAACTAAAAATAGAATCAAATCTGTTGACTCCATATCTAAAATAACCAAGGCCATGAAATTGGTCTCCACAGTTAAATTTAGACAACAGATGAAGAAACTTGAAGGAGCGCGTAATTTCGCCGATACCCTTGAAGATATTCTTTCTTATGCATTTTTACGTGTGGACGAAAATTTTAAGTCTATCTATTCTCAAGAATTCGATTCTACTAAGAAACTCTACATCCTCATCACTTCGTCTTTAGGCTTATGTGGAGCGTATAACTACAATCTATTTAAATTAACTGATGATTTATTTAATGAAAACGATGATGTAATTATCATTGGAAGTAAAGGCCAATCTCACTATAAAAAACATAGATTTAACATCATTGATGTATTTGGTGAATATAACGATCCGAGTTCACCTGAATTAATCGAAAAGCTTGCAAATTACATCTCAAATATCTATCCAAGTGGTAAATATAAGGAAATTGATATTGTATATACCTACTATAAGAATTCCATTTCCTTTAATCCTAAGATACAAAAAGTATTTCCAATATCTCGCATTGAAAAAGAAGAAAAGATAAGAGAAATAGAACCTATCTTGGAACCATCTCCTCAAGAAGTTATCGATATGCTAGTACCATTTTATATCTCCTCAATCGTAGGAGCTAGATTAGTGGAAGCCAGCGTATGTGAACAAGCTTCAAGAAGAACAGCGATGGAAAACGCTACAGATAATGCGGAAAACTTATCCAAAGAATTAGAACTTGAATATAACAAAGCTAGACAAGCTTCAATCACTAATGACATTATTGAAGTTGTCTCAGCCTCAAATAATGTAACAGGAGGTCAATAATTATGGCTCAAACTAACAATCTAGGTAAAATCGTCCAAGTCGTAGGACCAATTGTCGATGTAAGATTTAAAGATCAACATCTTCCAGAAATCCTCACAGCTTTAAGAATCAATCTAAAGGATGATAAATATCTTATTATTGAAGTTGCTCAACATATTGGTAATGATGTCGTAAGAGCGGTATCGATGGGACCAACAGATGGTTTAATTAGAGGTATGGAAGTTATTGACTTAGGTCATTCAATCGAAGTACCTGTTGGTAAGAAGACTTTAGGAAGAATGTTTAACGTCTTAGGTCAAAGCATTGATGATTTAGGTGATGAAGAATTTAAAGATGCTAAACATCTACCAATTCACAGAAATCCCCCGCAATTCAAGGACCAAAATGTTAAAACTGAGATTTTTGAAACTGGAATCAAGGTCATTGATTTATTATGTCCATATGTTAAAGGTGGCAAGATTGGTTTATTCGGTGGAGCTGGTGTAGGTAAGACTGTTTTAATTCAGGAATTGATGCATAACATCGCTACTGAAAAACATGGTATCTCGGTCTTTGCTGGTGTTGGCGAAAGATCAAGAGAAGGAAATGACCTTTATATGGAAATGAAAGAAAGCGGAGTTCTTGCTAATACCGCTTTGGTCTTTGGACAAATGAATGAGCCACCGGGAGCTAGAATGAGAGTTGGTTTATCTGGACTTACCATGGCGGAATATTTCCGTGATTATGAGCATAACGATGTCTTATTGTTCATCGATAATATCTTTAGATTTACTCAAGCTGGTAGTGAAGTCTCTGCCTTATTAGGTAGAATGCCTTCTGCGGTTGGTTATCAACCAACATTAGCAACAGAAATGGGTCAATTACAAGAAAGAATTACCTCCACAAAAGATGGTTCTATTACTTCAGTTCAAGCCATTTATGTTCCCGCAGATGACTTAACTGACCCCGCTCCATCAACTACATTCTCTCACTTAGATGCTAAAACTGTCTTAGATAGAAATATCTCTGCTTTAGGTATCTATCCAGCAGTCTCACCATTAGATTCATCATCCAACGCTCTTGAACCAAGCATTGTTGGCGAAGAACATTATAAAGTAGCCCGTGGGGTTCAACAAATCTTACAAAGATATAAAGAATTAACTGATATCATCGCTATCTTAGGTATGGATGAATTATCTGATGAAGATAAATTAACAGTTAATAGAGCTAGAAAGATTAGAAATTTCTTATCTCAACCATTTAATGTTGCTTCAAGATTTAATGGCTTCCCTGGAGTATTTGTTAAAAGAGAAGATACCGTAAAATCATTTAAAGCTATCTTAGATGGCGAAGTTGATGATTTACCAGAGTCTGCTTTCTTATATGTAGGCACAATCGAAGACGCTAAAAATAAAGCAAAAGGAATGTAAAATGCCGCTAAAAGTCAATATTTCTTCTAAATCTGGACCATATCTAGAGATGTATGCCAAGTCGGTAACCATCAATTTAGTGGAGGCTGGTCAAATTACAATTTTGCCAAAGCATACTCCTTTAATTGGTGTTGTTGATATCAGCGAATTAAAAATTTTTGGTGTGGATAATATCACTAGACACTTTGCTATATCTGGTGGTGTTTTAAAGATTTCTAGCGATGGAGTTTTAATCTTAGCTAACGCTATTGAATCAGTTAATGATATTGATTTTGCTAGAGCTACTAGAGCTAAAGAAAGAGCGGAGCAAAGATTACAAGACAAAAAAGATGTAGATATAAAAAGAGCGGAAGCCGCTCTTAATCGTGCATTAAATAGGCTAAATGTCTATTCTAAAAATTTTGAGCCAGGAAAGAAGTAATTTCTGCCTTCATACCCTCATCACTATAATTGTATATAACCTCTAATGTCGAATTAGAGGTTTCATTTTTATTAGTCTTTGAATATATCGCGTAAGTCTTAATATCAACATCTAAATTAAATTTGTCATAAATATAATTTTTGGCCTCATCTTCTAATAAATTAAGATTTAAAACCAATGAAGATTTTTTAGAATCTTTAAGATAAGGATAAATGGATTCGCTATAAAAAGATAAGGATGAAACTTCAAAAATACCGCCATCCCCATCATATGAGGAATCAAGATTTTCTAAATAGATAAAATATTCATCATTATTCGCAAAGAAATATTCTAAGCTTGCTAATTTTTGACAGGTATAGATATTAGATAAAGTAGCAAATGAGGATAAACTAGATTCAAAAGAAGAATATGAATTAAAGCGAGAAGAATTCATATTAATCTTAATTTCTCCTTTTTCAAAGAACATCACTTGAGGAGTATAAGCAAATAAGTCATCATCAGGGTAAAGTCCTTGAATATAAGTTAAATCAGAAATTGAAGCTGACATTTGATAAATATTATATGGTTTATTCTTTAAAATATCAGGGAACCAGTTCTTTAAGTTAGTACAATGAGAACAGCTATCAGAATAAAAAAACAATGCAAAATCCATCTTATTTTCTCTAAATTTAAGAAATTCATCACCAT
>CAJOOD010000177.1 GCA_905236085.1 uncultured Bacilli bacterium | reverse complement strand
GATACAGCTACTGATCATAACTCAAACAAAGTTAATGTTAGCGTTTCAGTTGGAACAGCATAAATAGGCTAGTACAAGCTAATCGCTAAAGAAATAAAAACTGCTTTAGATTATCTTCTAGCCCATAAATGTGGCTTTTAGTACTCATCATTTGAAGATGGGTACCTTTTTCTAATACTTTATTTTAGGCTAAATAAATGATTGCTAAGCAAATAAGACCCTAAGTTGTGCCTAGGGTCTTATTTGTTTTTAACTAAACGGCCAAAACTTGATAATATCTGTTACTAGGCCGCTAATGTGGTTTTAATGGTAAATCCATGCGTTCCTGCCGCCACTGCGCCTTCATTGCCATCTGCTCCAGTAATAGCTACGGCAAAAGAAGTATACGTTAATTTAGCAGTGATAGATTGTGAGACTTCATAAGTCTCATCTTCATCTTCATCTGATGGTTCTACCGACCAAGTAATAGAGTTGAGGGCTACATTAGTGGCTAAAGCCTTTGGACCATTTGTGCAAGCACTAGCAGTAGCTCCTTCTGCTCCAAATCTTAAAGTATGTGAGTTTCCAGCATCTGATTCGACAGCAACATTGGCCTTGGAATAACGTGTAACTAGTTCATTCCATTCGATTTGAATTTTTGCAGCTGTATCTGATGGACCGGCATAAGCAACTGTCCATGTCAAGCCGACATAATCGCAAGTTGGATTACTTGGTGTAACTTGTACTTTATTAGTAGTTCCAGAAGTAGTGTAAACATAGGAATTACCACTGGCATCAGTTAAATCAACGGATGCGCTATCGCCAGATTTTACATCTAAATCATCCAAAATGAAAGCGAATCCTCCAACAGTGGGGTTGGTAGTTTTTGCAGAAAGAGTTCCAGTCTGGGTGTCAGTAATATCATGATTTGTTTGAGCTGTTACTTGAAACCACGCTAATGCACTAAACAGACCTAATTACATGATTAATGATGGCATTGCATTTATGTTTTGTCCGTGTTTTTGGCGAATTCGTATATTTAAATACACTTTTTCATCGATTATATTGAACTGAGATAGCTTGTAAAGAAAATCCTTAATAACAAACTACAATTTATTGAAAATTAATTTAATGTAGTTTAGTATTCAGTTAGGCATTAATCATGGCTAGTATATTTCTGGATATTATGAAAGAAGAATTGAATAGGAACTTGTATAAACAAGATGCTTTTAATAGACAACTTGTATCGTTGCCAAAAGGGTATCTTTCTAAATGTGTTATTGATGGTAAAGCCTACATATATAGAAAAAAGAGAATAGAAAATAATATCATCTCTGAATATATTGGTGTTCCTGGAGATGATAATGTTAAAAAAGCTGAAGAAGATAGAAAATTATATATAGAATTAAAATTATCGATAAAAGAATTAACTAGAGATGAGAAAAGACTAAGAAAGGCAATAAAAGAATATGAAAAATAATGAATCCAAGATGATAAATATATTAAAAGTATTTGATGAAACATGTGCGTTAGAACAATATCCAAAAGCTTATGTTGAACGTTTAGAAAAAGAGGCTAGAGATCTCTCTAAATCATCTAAGCCATTTGATAATATTGAAGATATGATTGCATCACTAGAGGAGAAATAAAGTGAATCTAAAAATAAGATATACAGTTCGCTTTAAAGTAATTCGTGGAATTAAAGCGAATAAATATAATCAAGTATTACTTTAAAAATTACCTCTCTACTTGCATCAATCCATCCTTCATTAGATGAATTAAAGTTTTTAATATATTCTTTATCCTCAAAAGCATTATTGATTATTACACAAATGTCTTCTAAAGAAGATAAATTATATTTCTTAGAAAGTAAAAGTGTGTTAAGACATGTTTTAACCACTTCTCTATTTAATATATTTTTATCTATGAAGTAATAAATATCAAAAACATCTTTGAATCGACTTGATAAAGCTCCATGTTTTGCTAATGAATATAATTTTTCCGCGACTATTTGTTCTGGTGGGTTCACTCTTAAGATAATTTGATTATTCCCGTTTTCAAAAGAAAAACACGAAACTTTTTGTTCGACCGCTAAAAGAGTATGAACACCAATATCCATCTTAAATTTTAGTTCTCTTGTTTTAT
>CAJOOD010000176.1 GCA_905236085.1 uncultured Bacilli bacterium | reverse complement strand
TATTTTGCAAAATTATGTCAAATAAGCATAATCTATTTCGAATATGATAATTGAAGCGTCAAATATCAAAAATATAAATTTCTTTGTTGCTCAATTTTTAAAAAAGAAGATGATAAATGATTATCATTTGTTTTCATTGCAGCAAGTTCGTAATTAATTTAACGATGGTTTCAATTTCATCTGGATTGCTTTCCGCAACTAATATAGTTATGGCTACCAAGGCTTCATTGGAGATTATTTGTTTGTTGTTTTTATATAGACAGCCGCTTTTATACAAGAAAGTGATAAAAAGAGCCGCAGCGATGCGCTTACAGCCATCGACGAATGGGTGATCTTTAACTAAGAAATAAAGTAAGTAGGCAGCTTTTTCTTCACTAGATGGATATAATGTTTGTCCGAAAACATTTTGATAAATTTGTGCGATAATCCCTTTTAATTTGCCTTCTTCTTTTTCAACGCCGAAAACGGATGACATATTAGAAAATTTCATGGAATCAATAATTTCCCTAGCTTCTTCATATGTCATCACATAATCAGATTGACTACCTTTGGACTTAGATAATGTCTGATGATCATAACTATCTAATAAGTCTAAAGCTTTAGAATATTCATTAATTATCTTGCTTAATTCTTCTTTTTCCATATTTACCTCAATTGCTATATAGAATGACTGTAACTGTCTTACTATTGATGATTACATATTCCAGCTCAGCACCAAGAATACTGAAAAGTATAGTTATAGTGACATTCTCCCCCACTTATAGAAGATAGGGGTCTTCTTTGAGGGTTAGATAAAAACCTTCTTTCTTAGACTCTTCGTAATTATTACCTCTTTATTAATTTTAACACAATCGCAGGCGATAAAACACAAATACTTAGAACGAATAAATAGGAACAAATAAGCAAATAATGTAAAGCTTTAGATATAGATTTTAAAAACATTTATAAATAATGTTTCAAATAATCGATTTTCCTATCAAAATCGGCATTAATTTGTTAAATTAAAGATATGGATAAAGCAATTAATTTTATTACTCCAAAGCATCAAACAACAACTTTTCTTTACAATTACACTATTAGGCAAGCTTTAGAAAAATTTGATGTTCATAAATTCAGCGTCGTCCCTGTCTTAGATGATGATGGACACTATATCACCACTATATCAGAAGGTGATATTTTAAGATTCATTAAAAGGGAATGTAATTTCGATATCAAGGCAGCAGAACAAACTAAGATATACGAAATAGAAACATATCATCCATATAAATCATTAAAAGTGGACGCTTCATTTAAAGAGATATTAAAATTATCTTTAGACCAAAACTTTATCCCTTTAGTGGATGATAGAAATATTTTTATTGGTATAATTAAAAGAAAACAAATAATTGAAGCTTATTACAAGCAACACGAGGAATGATTATGTTATGCATCATACTAGCGTCAAATAACGCCCATAAATTAAAAGAAATTAAAGAAATATTATCTACTTACCCAATCGAAGTTAAAACCCCAAAAGAGCTAAATATCAATGCCCCTGAAGCTATTGAAGATGGTAAGACATATGCAGAAAATGCTCTAATTAAGGCTAAAAACATTGCAAAACTTACTTCTTTTCCTGTTATTGCGGATGATTCTGGTTTAGAAATTACCGCTATGGATAATAAGCCCGGTATCTATTCTGCGAGGTATGCAGAAAGCTTAGGTGGGCATAAAAATGCCTTTAAAGAAATATGGAATAATATTAAAGATAAGGAAGATAGAAGCGCTAAATTTGTGTGTAATATCGCCTTATGTAATTTTGAAAAAGAACCATTAATATTTAAAGGTGAGGTAAAAGGCCAAATATCTCTAGTCGATAGAGGCGTATCTGGATTTGGCTACGATCCTATTTTTATTCCTGATGGATATGATAAATCGTTTGCAGAATTATCAGAGCAAGAAAAAAACCATATCTCTCATCGCGCTAGAGCGTTAGAAAACATGGCTAAATATATCTTAAATTATTCAGATGTTATTTGTGATAAGTGAGCTAGTTCCTTGCTCACTTTTTTTCTATAGACAATAGCTATAACAATCATAGCAATCGAACCGAGTAAGAAAACAATAGCGAATATCCAAGATATTAATTTAAATGTTGGGAATATAAAACTTAATATCAAAGCCGCTAAAGCTAGAACAAGAGAAAAACTAGATACAGTATAAGCAACAGAAATAAATGCTCCACGAGTAAATATTTTATCTTTAATCTTATGTATTCCACTTTCTTGAGATAATGATTTTTTAGATTTGACATTAGTTTCTCTTGTTACACCATCACTAACACAAGTTATTATGCCAGTCTTTTCATCTTTCATGGCTTTAAAAGTATAGCCATGCTGCTCAGTAAATTTAGATTTAGACATTTTTTCATTATTTTGAATAACTGCGCTGACTCTTTCTTTTTCTTCTTTTAAAAATAGATTTTCTGGATGCCTATCTAATAAATATTCATATTGAGATAATATGGTTTTTTCTAATTTTATAGATTCATCAATTCTTTTAGTGAACAATTTAATACAATCAGAATCGTAGAAAACATTTTTAAAAGTTAATCTCTTGTATAGAAGTTTTAAATATTGGTTAGATAATAAAAGAAGCCTTCTAGAAATATTTATATATTCAGATTCGTTTAATGATTTACGGTAGATTCTATTAAAGTCTACAATTAATAATTCTCTAACTTCATCAAATCTACCTTCTCTTACTGTAGACATCATAGCAAGAGAAACTAATCTACCTGATAAAGCATATGGATTTTCATGATCAAATTCTATGACCCTAGCGTAAGCCACATAAGATTTTAAATAATTGTTTCTTATACTGAGATATCTTCCAGCATTTCTTAATAAAGAACGGACATAGAATTTATATTCTTTAACCGCGGTAGAAGTTAATATCTTTCCTCCGCAATTTGGACAAATAAAATATTTCTCATTACTATCGACTTCAATGACGTGATCGATAGGATCTTTTGATTTGCATGATGGACAATAACCTTTTTGTTTCATGAAAAAAGTTTAGATTCAATTATTCATAATTGCAAGAGTTAGAACACTTTTAAGAGATATTCTTCTTGTGCATAATGATTAATGTGGATTCAAAATATGAATAGCAATGCAAAAACTAAAAAAAATAGGTTGGAAAGTTTGGCTGGTGATATGGTTAGCTGGTATGGCTGGACAATTGGCCTGGAATATTGAAAACCAGTGGTTTAATACCTTTGTATACGCTAAAATTGCTCCACTTCCATCGATTATTACTTGGATGGTAGCAATATCGGCATGTGTTTCCACTTTTGCAACATTCTTAATGGGAACTATTTCTGATAGAGTTGGCAAAAGAAGACAATTTATTCTTTTAGGCTATATTATG
>CAJOOD010000175.1 GCA_905236085.1 uncultured Bacilli bacterium | reverse complement strand
TGTAAGAATCAAGAAGAATTATTGAAACTTGCTAAAGAAGAAGGCGTTGAACTTAGTGATGAGCAATTAGCAACAGTTAATGGCGGATTTTGCTCCACTCGAACAATGACATATCCACAATGTGGTTCTAATAATGTCAGTGTAAGCAAAAGCAGATCTTCTACTATTAGAATTACATATTACTGCACTTGCAAAAACTGCGGTCATAAATGGTCCTGTTAATGCGCTTGTTAACTCTTTATAAACTGAAACATTTTAGATTGTCTTGACGGCAATCTAATTTTATAATTAATACAGGTAAAAAATGGCAAGACAAAGAATAGTAAACGAACGGGCATATCACGAGAATGAAGCTGATGCAAATAAATACATGAGCTATGTTAACGCTGCTGCGGGCGTTTTAGCTATTATTATTTGGATATTATATCTCACAAGAGTATTCTCTATCCCAGATCATTATTATCTATTTATCTGCATATTATTCCCGATGATTGCGATTTTAATGCTTATTCCTTTATTCCTTATTAAGACAGATTTAATCAGGAGACCCGGTTATAAATATTTTATATTATTCTCTCTCATGGCGGTTATTATCGCATTAAATATTTCAATTCCTAAACACAGTTTGCTATTCTGGCCTTTTGCTATTTTAATCGCTAATCATTATTATAATCCCACTATTGGTAGAATAATTTACATTGTTTCTATGGTGGCGATGTTATTGTGCTTATATTTGGGCATGTTTTTTGGTGAATTTGATGAGAATCTATTTGGTGGCGGAGTAATTAAACCTGATGGCAGCATCGGAACTGTTGAAACTTTAGAAGAAAGATTAGAACTATTAAATCAACGAATGGCGGATGGCGATAATCGCTATTTAAAAGTTTTTGCTTATTATTATTTACCGCGAGCGGCAAGCATTACTTTATTCTTCATGGTATCTAATTTCTTAAATCAAAGAACATATAACCTTCTTGTTAGAGAAGTAAAAGCTCACGATGAGCAAGAGAAGGTCAAAACAGAATTAAATATTGCTAAAGAAATCCAATTGGATACCTTGCCTAATGAAACTGTGTCTTCGAAAAATATAGAAATATTGAGTGAATTAAAAGCTGCGAAAGAAGTCGGTGGTGACTTATATGATTATCTAGATATTGATGAAAATCATGTAGCTTTCTTAATTGGTGATGTTTCTGGCAAAGGTGTCCCTGCGGCAATGTTTATGATGAAAACCATTACTTCATTTAGAGATTTTGCCATGGTTGATAAAACTCCTTCACAAATATTAAAAGAAATCAATAATTCCATTTATAAAGGCAATAAAGCAACGATGTTTGTAACATGCTTCCTAGCCATTTTAGATAAAAGAGATGGCAAACTGGTCTACGCTAACGCGGGACATAATCCTCCAATTGTAGGTGACAATAAGAATTTTAAATATTTAAAATGTAATCACGGATTCTTATTAGGATGTTTTCCTAATGTTGCCCCTAAGGATGAAGAAATTATATTAAAACCTGGAGAGAGCATCACCTTATATACAGATGGTATTACTGAAGCTAGAAATTCTCAAGGTGACTTCTTTGGCGAAAAGCGATTACTAGACACCATGAATAAGCATGATTATACCTGTGTCACGGAATTGCATCATTCCTTAAAAGATGAAATTGCTAGTTTTGTTAAAGATGCTCCTCAAAGCGATGACATCACTTTCTTAACTGTGAAATATCGAGGTAGCTCATATTCATATAAAGAAAAACAATTCGATGGGAAAATGGAAAACATCATGGATATGCTATCTTTTATTGAAGAATTTGAAGAAGAACATCAATTCCCTGTAGAATTTAAACAAAAATTAGTCATCGTTGGTGATGAATTGTTCTCTAATATCATTAAATATGGTTATCAAAATAATGGTGGGGATATATTTGTTAGATTATTATTTAACGAAGATAAAAATGAATTTGCTATGACCATAATAGATAAAGGTGTGGCCTTTAATCAATTAGAAGTAAAAGAAAAAGAAGTTGGCACCGATATTCAAAAGCAAAAAATAGGTGGCCTTGGCTTACTTATCGTTAAGAAGATTATGGATGAATATGCCTATGATCGAGTTAACGAGAAAAATATTTTGGTCTTAAAGAAAAGATTTTAAAAAACATATTATTTCCAATTAAATATGTTATTATAATTAAGACATTCAAAACTAATATTTATATATCTGGAGGTATTTATGAGACATATTTTAGAAAAAGAAACATTAACACTATATTTAGAAGGGGAACTCAATTCTGCAAATGCTGAAGAGGTAGAAAAAGAAATCGATTCCTTGACTAAAAATAATACTTTCTCCAATCTTGTTATTGATATGGAAAAATTAAGATATATGTCTTCTGCAGGCATAAGAATCATCATAAGAACCAAACAACAAAACGACAGTTTAAAAATAGTTAATGTCCCTAAGGATGTACACGATATTTTTGAAATGGTCGGTTTGCTTGGCCTCTTAGATATTCGTTAATAAGGATATTGCTTTAACTAACTTTATTTATTTTCTATTT
>CAJOOD010000174.1 GCA_905236085.1 uncultured Bacilli bacterium | reverse complement strand
AGTATATTACTTATTAATAATTTTGTTAATTAACATTGTTTGTATCATTATTTAGAATATTGCTATACTTTTAGCAGTTTTATATTAAATGTGTGTCTAATAAGTGAGAGGCAAGAAAAATGAAAAAGAAGTTGTTCTTATTACCTGTCGTATTATTCTCTTCTTTTTTAAGTGCTTGTGAATATAGAACAGAATTCATTCCTCTTAAAGATATCTTCACCATCGATAAAGGAAATAGTTTAGGTTCATGCTGTTATAGCGACAAACAACAGTTTGACTATGATGATAGTCTCTTTAATATTCTTAAAACATACACTAGTGATGCTGAAGCGGTAGGTATAGAAGATGGCTCTACCTATAGATATAACATTAAGACTATTAATTATAGTTTTAATATTAGTAATCCTTATAAAAAGATGGACTATTTCTCCATTACTATATATGAAACAGGTGATATAGAGACTAATGTCTATGGTTCAGGTTGGCCAGTGAGTCCTATACCTCAAAGATATCTATATAAGATTAGTGAAGAAACCACTTCTGAGTTATTTGAAAAAGTCGATACACGTATTACAGAAATAACCACTATCCTTGAAGCGGAAAAAGAAGAAGCTAAAAAAGCATCTACGATTGATAAATTCCTTGCGGCTTATTCTACTTTAGAAAATAGAAAAGTTACATATAGTTATTCGGGTCATGATTCAAGGGTAAAACGCCCATATGTTAGAGAAATCGATATTTCAGATAATGATGGAGAGTATCTTGAATTACTCGTAGATCTTGAATATAAGAGATGCAATGACGATGCTGTTGCTTATGGATTTGCATATATCCATGTTAGTTCTTCCGACTGCATAAAAGTAAACGCTAATGAAGGTTGGTGCATGACACTCGATTACAAAGAAGCTACTGGCTGTGTATATTACGAATACAAATCAAAATATCAAAGTCTAGGTTCTTATACATACTATTTCTCTGTTAATCAAAGCAAAATCAAGGCATTGTATGAGAAGATATATAATGAAATAAAAAAACCAGATTGAGTAATCATTTATTTTATTTGGTAAAACGATTTATTTGGTTGATTAGATATAAAGGTAAGCGATATATTTTCTCTCCACCTACATCCACATTTAAAGAAGTTTTAACTGCGTATTTTGGTTGGTATTTATCAATATAAACGCTTAATGATCTAGCTTTAACGTTTGTTTCTGATTTAACTTCAATAGGAACAACATTTGCATTACTTTGAACAACAAAGTCTACCTCAGCACTATTATCACTAGTCCAATAATAAAGCGGTCCGCCCATTGATTTAACCAGTTCATTTAAAACAAAGTTTTCACTAATAGCGCCTTTAAATTCAGAATATATATTTGAAGAATCAATAATGATTTCCGCTGGGACATTAGCCATCTTTCTTAATAAACCAATATCGCATAGGTATATTTTAAAGAATGAATTGTCTGCATAGCTTGATAAAGGAATAAATGGCTTCTCTATTTTAGTCACTTTATAAACAAGGCCAGCATCAATAAGCCATTCTAGTGCATCTTCTAAATCCTTTGCCCTATATCCTTTTTTAACTTGTGAGAAGATGAATTTACTATTAGGTTTTGATAATTGACTAGGAATAGAAGACCATATCGCAGTTAACTTTGGGAAATCTTTGATGTCCGCGTGTTTTGCAAAATCTAATTCATATGAAGAAATAATCTGTTGCTGGATGCGTTCCACTTCTTGGATATCTTTGTTTTTAAGCCAATTATCAACAACTTCTGGCATACCTCCAATGACATAATATTGTTTTAATAGGGTATTTATTCTAGGCGCAATCGCCGCCGAAATAGCTTTGCCATTAAAACTTAATAAGTAGTTATATAAATCCTCTTCTCCTGCAGCAATAAGGAATTCATAGAAAGACATTGGATATAAAGTAATAAAGTCGACTTTACCAACAGGGAACGAAACATCCTTATGTAATGCAATACCCAATAATGAACCAGCACATACGATATGATAGCCATTACCATTCTCATTAAAGTATTTTAAAGATGTTAAAGCACTACCACATTCTTGAATTTCGTCAAGAATTATCAACGTTTTGCCTTGTTCAATTTTGCTTTTTGAAATAATGCTAAGTTCATAAATAATACGATCGATATCATAGTCACTTTCAAATACTTTTGATAAGGATTTATCTTGTTCAAAATTAAAGTAGGCAACATTTTCGTAATGCTCATTACCAAATTTCTTAAGGATGTATGTCTTACCACATTGTCTGACACCTTTAAGTATTAATGGCTTACGATTTATACTTTCTTTCCATTTAAGAAGTTCGTTAATAACCAATCTTTTCATTATCATTTCTCCTGACACTACAATATTACTAGTTAAATATCCTTTTTGCAATATTTAGCACATTTTTGATACTTATTTTGCAGTTGTCTATACACTTTTTGGCATTTAACAAAAAAAGACCATATCGGCTAATGCTCAAAAATACAGTCTTTCAATTATCTATTCCTTAAATGGATTTTCCGTTGGATATGGAAGGTTATTTGGTTGGTTATAGCCAATCTTTTCAGCGTTTAGATATTTAAATACTTCATAGATGGCTTTGCCTTGATGACTAAAGACTACCGCGCCATGATGAGGGAAGCCGTTTTCAATTAAGACGTGTCTATAGAATCTATTCATTTCCTTAATAGCGAACACACCAATTGAGCCAAATGAATGAGATGGGACTGGT
>CAJOOD010000173.1 GCA_905236085.1 uncultured Bacilli bacterium | reverse complement strand
GCTTTAGTATATTTAGAGTCTAGAGTTCGTATTGTCTCTAGATAAAAAGCGCGGCCTGTACCTCATTTGGTCAGGCCGCCTAGCCAATAAAATAATACATCAACACTCCGTAAGAGGCAAGAGCCTCCTTTGTTTTTGAAGGCGATATGCAATTTTTTGAAAAATTTATCCTACATAGTAGGATGTTAAAATTTGAAAAAATATTTTTGTACATTTTGCCTTTTACCCCCCTATGAGATAATAGGAGGACAATTTATGTTTTATATCCGACAAATTGAAAAAGATGACTGCGGATTTACTTGTTTGAAGATTATGCTCGCTAATCTGAACAAGGATAAAAATTATCTATTCTTGCAGCAAGACCTCAGTCATGGTAAGTATTCTTACAAAGAGCTAATTGATATAGCTCATCAACATGGTTTATCACTACAAGGTTATGAAATAAGTGATAAAGAAGAGATATTTGATTCCGCTAGTGAACCATTTATGGCCTCAGTGATTATCGCTAACGAGAATCATCTAGTCTATGTCTATAAAATAGACAAGAAAAAGGTCTATGTCTTAGATCCATCTCTAGGCAAGATGACCTATAAGAAAGAGGATTTTATATCCGCGAGTGATGGTCACATTTTAAAAATAGAAGAACACGTCTTAGAAAAATGTGATGAAGATGTGGAAACATTTAAATATAAGAACACGATGATGTTAACATCTTTATATCGCTTATTAACTGTGACATCTATATTTCTAGGCATCTATTTCTTAAATAAGAATAATTCTTTCATCTATCCCTTAATTTTTATAGTATTCGCCTTTATTTTTGAGATTTTATATCGCTCAGAATCTATTCGAATATTAAAGAAGATGGATAATGATTTATCATTTGATGTGTGTAGTGAAAATGGTTATAGGTGGAATAAATATTATGAGGCCTTTGAAAAGCAAAAAGGAGTGGCTATCGCCTTTCCTGGAAAGATGGTTTTAGATGTGGTGATTACTTTAGCCATCATTGTTGTCAGCATCTTAAATTCCATGTATAACGCTATTCCGGTATTTATCTCCATATTAATCGTTATGGTAGATATTCTTATCGCTTCGCCTAAATTTAAAGACCAAGAACTTAAGTTAGGAGCCTTAGAAAGATCGCTATTTAGGTCTAGAGAATTAGAAAGAAAACAAGAATTAGTAAGAGAAATTCATGATTCATCATATAAATACGCTTTGAAGAAGATGGCTTTTAGCACTGTTAGCATGTTTATTCTTGTTATCTCCGTCTTCTTAGCCATGCTTATTAACCAAATCATGGATTTAACTTATCTCATCTTCTATGGATTTATCTTTTTTGAACTTACCACTTATTTAAAATCGCTATTTACCTATCAAAATCAAGTGGAAGAATTAGATTATTATCAGGCCATAATTTCTAATTCCAAATCTTTTAAAAAAGATTAATCTTTTCCTCTAGGTGTGCTAAAATATTATCCCGGATATGGAATTAGATTTTCAAACATTTAAAAGCACATATTACCGTTATAAAAGCATTTACGAGGATTTATTAGCTAAGACTTGTAAATATTTAAACATCCAAGCGGATCTCATCGTTTCTGTTACTATCTGTGACAATAATTTCATCCAAGAGATGAACAAAGAATATCGAAATATAGATCGACCCACTGATGTGATAAGCTTTGCTTTTATGGATAACGATAAGATGATGAAGAAAATGTTGCATACTTCGGGATCATTAGCCCTAGGGGATATCTATATCTCCTATGAGAAAGCTAGTGAGCAAGCTAAAGAATATTCTCACACGATGAAAAGGGAATTCTCCTTCTTATTCGTTCATGGGTTGTTGCATTTACTCGGCTACGACCACATGTCTAAGGAAGAAGAAGATATCATGTTCCCTCTTCAAGAGAAAATTCTATCTTTATAGGAGAGGTTATGGAAAATCAAGAACTAGTATCTAGAGCAATCAAGGCGAGAAGATTATCATATTCACCTTATTCAAATTTTAAAGTAGGATCAGTGGTTTTATGCCGTGATGGTAAAATTTATGAAGGGGCAAATATTGAAAATTCTTCCTATCCTCTATGTATGTGTGGAGAAAGAAACGCCATATATCACGCTCTTATGAATGGAGAAGCTAAAGAAGATATACTCGCGGTGGCTATCGTTGGCGATTCTATAGGTGTTACCGCTCCATGTGGAGCTTGTCGACAAGTGATATCAGAATTATTAAACGAAGATAGCCTCGTAATATTAGGCAATGTCAAAGGCGACATGGAAGTCCATCAAGTCAAAGAATTATTGCCATTTGCCTTCTCGAAGAAAGATTTAGGAAAATAGAAGATGAAATCCGGCTTTGTCGCGGTCGTTGGTCGACCAAATGTGGGTAAATCCACTCTTATTAATGCTATTTTAGGATTTAAGGTATCAATCGTTACTGATAAATCGCAAACCACAAGAAACGATATCAAAGGTATTTATACCGATGATGAGGCACAAATCGTATTTGTTGATACTCCTGGTATTCATAAACCATTTAAGAAATTAGGAGAAGAGATGAATGAGATGGCTTATTCCTCATCTAAGGATGTCGATGCTCTTTTATTGGTCGTAGATGCTGGTGAAGAATTTGGAAGTGGAGATGAATTTGTAATCGAACACATCAAGATTAATTCACCGTTATTTATCGTCATCAATAAGATAGATAAAGCCAACATTCTTGAAGTCAATGAATTAAAAGAAAAATATAAATCTTTATATCCTAATGCAAAAATATTTGAGACTGTCGCTACAAAATGCGTTAACACTCTTGAATTATTAAACGCCTTAAAAGATGTTTTAGAAGAAGGACCGATGTATTATCCAGTTGATGAGGTGTCTGATCGCGATATGCGTTTCCAAGTCAAGGAAATAATTAGAGAAAAGATGCTCCTCTTATTAGATAAAGAAGTCCCGCACTGCGCAGCGGTAGTTATCGATTCATATAAAGAAGACGCTAACGATGCAGAAATAGAGGCGAGTATTATCGTAGAAAGAGAATCTCATAAGGGTATAGTTATTGGTAAGAATGGCTCCATGATTAAAAAGATAGGCATAGAAGCTAGAAAAGATATACAAAGAATCACTAACCAACATATCAATTTGAAATTGTTTGTAAAAGTCCAAAAGGATTGGAGAGATAACAAACGATTATTAAAAGAATTCGGATATACTGCAAATAAAAAATAATTTCAATGGAAGCTATTATTTTATCTATTACGCCATATAAAGAAAAAGACGCTATTATTAATGCGCTAAGTAAAGAAGAAGTTTTCTCCTTTCAAGCCAAAGGTATTTTATCTTCGAGTAGCAAGAATATCGCTATTAATAATCCTTTAACTTTCGCGGATTTAGAATTCGTGGAATCTAAAGCAGGAAAGAAAATATTAAAATCTAGCGATATCAAATTCACCCCAATGGAACTTATGGGCAAAGCCATGGAAATGACTTTAATCATGATATTACAAGAAGTGGTGGCTAAATGTTTAGAAAACGATGAAAAGATTACCATTTATAATAATCTTGTCTCATTATTAAAAAACATTAAAAAATCCAAATACATCTATACCAGTACCTTATTTTTCTTATTTGATGTCTTAAAGGTATCAGGTTATGAATTTAATGTGGGCGGATGTCATATCTGCGGTTCTAAAAAAGATATCGCTGCTTTCTCATTTGATGATGGAGGCTTTATCTGTAAGAACTGCTTAGGTGAGAATCATCTATTAGATTTAAGCGGTGAGCAAATATTAGAAATTAGAAAGATTTATCTCACATCAAATCTAAAAGATATCAACTTTGAAATATCTAAAGATGACTTCATTCCCATATTTAAAAAGACTATCTTATTCATCCAAGATTGTTATGGTCTTAAATTAAAGAACACGGAATTACTTTTCGAATAAAAACTAAATAATTAAAATTAGTCATTACTTTTATCATTTATCCTCTATGTGTTTAATTGGCATCTTAGAAAAGTGAGATATCAGAAAGCTGATGATTTATCATTATTAAGTTACTTCTTTTACCTTAAATTTTAATTATT
>CAJOOD010000172.1 GCA_905236085.1 uncultured Bacilli bacterium | reverse complement strand
TGAAACTAGATATATTGAATTTAAATTTGTTTGATGGTTGTTTGATAAAATTAGTAAAATCATATTCTTTATCCTTTATTTATAACGATTAATCATAATGATATATGCTTATAGATGATGGATCCTTATAATAATACATTACATAAAAATTACATTATGGAATAATTGTCTCAGAAGTAATCAATATGAAAGTATTTATGCACAAAGGTTAAATTTCCACAAAAAGATAAAATTTCCTTAATATTTAACAAAAGTTATTGCAATTTATTGCTAAGTTAGTTATATTAACAACGGTAGCGATACCAAAAGCTCTTTAAATTAAATTTAAAAGAGTGGCAGTGATGCCACTCTTTGTATTTAAAAGGAGGGGGAAATGAATTTAGAAAATATTAAAAAAGAGATCGAAGCAAAAGTTAAGGAACTAGGTTATGAATTATATTCCTTAAATTATTTAAGAAAAAAGGGAGATAATATCCTAGAAATCATTATCGATAGAATTGAACCTATTGATATGGAATCGATATTAAAAGTATCTAGAGAAATAAGTAATTATCTAGATGAAAAAGACTTAATCGAGGAAGCATATCTATTAGATGTCTCATCTCTAGGGGCAGAAAAACCTATTAAGATTGAACGCTTAAAAGATTATCTTAATCAATATATTAATATTCATCTATCTCACCCTTATAAAGGAGAAAACATCATCGAGGGAACTCTTACATCAATTGATGAAGAAAATATAGTTCTCACCTACAAAATTAAAACAAGACAATATGACGCGCTTATTGCCTTAAAAGATATCGATAAGGCGCGTTTAGCAATTAAATTTTAAAAGGAGCAAATCAAAATGATTCAAATCAATGTCAAGGATTTCACTGAATCCTTAGATGAATTAGAAGCTAGAAACGGTGTATCAAGAGAAATCATTCTCAACGCTTTAAAAGAAGCGATGGAAAAAGGTTATAAGAAGACCTTAGGCGGAGATGACGCAGTCGTTAGAGTGGATATCAATTTAGATAAAGGCTATATTGATATCGGTCAAGAAAAGACTGTTGTGGAAGATCCAGAAAATGAATTTGATGTCGATGACTTCTTATATATCCCATTATCTGAAGCCAAAAAGATTAATAAAGATGCAAAAGTTGGCGACACCATCTTCTTTGGCGCGAATAAAGATGAAATATCTAAAGCCACTGTTTTATCTATTAAATCGGTCTATAAACAAAAATTATCCGATGCCGAAAAAGTCGCCTTATATGAAGCATATAAAGATAAAGTTGGCGATATGATTACTGGTAAAGTGGAAAAAGTCGAAGAAAACGGCTTATCAGTTAATGTTGGTAAGACTTCTTTATATATCACCAAGAAAGATTTAATCGGTGATGAAAGATTTAAAGCTGGAGACTCTATTAAATTATATGTAGCCTCCGTCAGCGATAACACCAAAGGCGCTAAAATTGTCGTTACTAGATCTAATCCAGATTTCTTGAAGAAAATCTTTGAAGAAGAAATTAGAGAAATCTATGATGGTACGATTATTATTAAAGGTATCGCTAGAGAAGCCGGAGAAAGATCTAAAGTATCCGTCTATACTAATGATCCAAACGTTGATCCTTCAGGAGCTTGTATTGGTCCAAATGGTAGCCGTATTCAAAAGATTGTCACTCAATTAGGTAATGGCAATAATAAAGAAAAGATTGATGTCATTACCTATTCTGAATCCCATGGCTTATATATCGTTGATGCCTTAAAACCAGCGGTGGTATTAGGTGCGAATATCGATGAAGAAAATAAAAAAGCCACGGCGATTGTTGGCGATGGTTCTTTATCTTTAGCCATTGGAAGAAAAGGTGTCAATGTTAGATTAGCTTCTAAATTAACTGGTTATTCTATCGATATCAAAGAAGCATCCACTGCTTTAGAAGAAGGTATTACTTACACTTCAGTAGAAGAATTAGAAAGATTAGATATTGAAGAAAAGCAAGCCAAAGCGGCCTTAGAAGCGCAAAGACGCGCAGAAGCATTAAAGAAAAATGATTCTTTAAATACTCTTCCAGATGGTTATGTCGCTCCTTCTAAGAGACATTATGAAGATGAAATCTCTGATGAAGATAAAGAAAGATTATTAGAAACCATCGAAAATGAAGAAGAAAAAGAAGCTCCAGTAAAAGAAGAATTCTTCAAAGAAGAAACTCCTTTAGAAGTCAAAGAAGAAAAAGTTGAAGAAATCAAGAGTGAACCTAAGAAAGTTGAAGAAGTCAAAAAGACTGAAGTCAAGACCACGACGACCTTAGAAGACCTCGAAAAAGAATTAGCTTCTGAAGCTCAAAAAGCTAAAGCCAATCAAAATAAATCTCGTAAGAAAAAGAAAGATGATGAAGTCAAAGAAGACTCTCATGTCACCACAGTAGATCCATCACAAAGAATGTCCATCTATACCGATGAAGAACTCGCTGAATTCGAGGAAGAAGAAGAAATCAACGACGAATACGAAGATGAAGACATCGATGAATACGATGAATACGAAGATTATTACGATGACGATGATAAATAATAATAAGAAGATTATTTATCGTAAACCTCTATTATCTAATAAATTATATGACCGCGATGAATTAATCCGCGTGGTGAGATGTAAAGATAATAAAGTAATAATCGACTATGATAAAAATATCCTTGGCAGGGGTGCCTATATCTTAAAAGATATGGACATTCTTGCTAAGATAAAGAAAAAGAATCTATTATCTCACTCTTTAAAATGTGAGGTTGACTCTTCCATTTATGAGGAAATAGAATCTATCATCAATAAATAAATTTAAAAGAAAGAAGGTAGTAGCCATGGCGAAAATAAATCAGAAAAATAATAACGATCGTAAAGTCAATGTTTCCACGAAAATGGATAACAAAAAGCCAGCCTCCAAAGTTAATAATGGGGTATTTGTCTATACCGGTGCGATATCTGTTAACGAATTAGCCAAAGCCTTAAATATCCTTCCAAGTGATATTATTAAATTCTTCTTCCTCAACGGTAAAAGAATGCTCACCATCAATTCCTTATTAGATGATGAGATGATTGGTACGGTATGTCTTGAATTTGGATATGACTTCCAAAAGAAAAATATTGTCGCCGCGGAAAATTTTGAAGAATTAGAAATCAAGGATGATCCTAAAGATTTAAAAGAAAGACCTCCAGTAGTTACCATTATGGGTCATGTTGACCATGGTAAAACGACCTTAATCGATGCGATTAGAGATTCTAATCTCGTTGAAGGGGAAATAGGAGGAATATCACAAGCCATCGGTGCTTATCAAAAAGAAATAAATGGTAAAAAGATTACCTTTATTGATACTCCTGGACATGAAGCCTTTACGGCGATGAGAAGTAGAGGAGCCTCTGTCACTGATATTGTCGTCTTAGTGGTCGCCGCGGATGATGGAGTTATGCCTCAAACCATCGAAGCCATTGACCACGCAAAAGCCGCCAATGTTCCTATTATTGTCGCTATTAATAAGATGGATAAGCCAGGCGCTGATCCAAGTCGTGTTAAAAATGAATTGATGGCCCAAAATGTCATCGCCGAAGAATTCGGTGGCGATGTCATCATGGTGGAAATATCCGCGAAAAAGAAAGAAAATATCGATGCTTTATTAGAATCTATCATCTTAGTCAGTGAGATAAAAGAATTAAAAGCTAACCCCAATCGTTATGCGATGGGTATCGTCTTAGAAGCGGAATTAGATAAGCAAGAAGGACCTAAAGCCACTTTATTGATTCAAAATGGTACATTAAATGCCGGAGATTATCTCGTTGTCGGTACTTCATATGGTAAAGCTAGAAGAATGTCTAATGAATTTAGAAAAATCTTATCTAGCGCTGAACCATCCACTCCAGTAAGCGTTATCGGTTTATCTGAAGTCCCTCAAGCTGGTGATCACTTTATGGCGTTTAATAATGAAAAAGAAGCTCGTGAAATCGCTTTAAGAAGAAAACAAATCAAGGACTTAGAAGATAAAAAAGCGACCTCCGCGGCCACTTTAGAGGATTTATTCAATTTGAAAAAAGAAGGAGAAATCCAAAATATTAATATCGTCTTAAAAGCGGACTCTACTGGCTCCGCGGAAGCGGTTAAGGCCTCTTTAGGTAAAATTAATGTCCCTGATATTAGAATTAATGTTATTAGAGCCTCTTCTGGAGCCATCACGGAATCTGATGTCTTATTAGCTTCAGCTTCTCATGCGATTATATACGGCTTTAATGTTCGACCTGATGCTAGAACTAGGGCTAAAGCTTTAGAAGAAAAAGTAGAAATTAGATTACACCGTATCATCTATGCCTTATTAGAGGAAATAGAAGATGCCGCGAAAGGTTTATTAAAGCCAACATTCGTAGAAAAAGTAACCGGACAAGCCGAGATTAGACAATTATTTAAAGTTTCTAGATTAGGTACTATCGCAGGATGTATGGTTACAGATGGAATTATTAAAGCTAATGCTCAAGTTAGAATATTAAGACAAGGTGTAATCGTCTATGAAGGTAAATTAGCCTCCTTACAAAGAGGTAAAGACCAAGTTAAAGAAGTCAAATTCGGCTTTGAATGTGGTATGTTAATTGAAAATTTCAACGATATCAAAGAATTAGATATCATCGAAGCTTATGAAATGGTGGAGGAAGAAAAGAAATAATGGATAATAAGAAGATTGAACGTGTGCAAGCCCTTATACAAAGAAATCTATCTGAGATTATTCAAATGGAAATTAAAAATCCACATCTAGGCTTTGTTTCCATTCCAGAAGTCAAAGTATCTAAGGACTTCTCTCATGCGAAAATATATGTCTCATTTGTCATAGAAAACCAAG
>CAJOOD010000171.1 GCA_905236085.1 uncultured Bacilli bacterium | reverse complement strand
TATCTAGTTTATAAATATTTAAAAGATGCTTATATTAAATGGAATAAAGAAAAAGAAAGAAACAAAGCGGAAAATTTCAATGACATGATAAGATCGGTCCGCGAATCAGTCTTGCATAATGAAGCATTTAAAAAGAAGATTCAATCTAAATATAAATATGCGATTATTGATGAATTCCAAGATACATCTCAATTACAATTTGATATATTCTCAACTTTATTTATTAATCCTGAACATCATATCATTGTCGTAGGTGATCCTAAACAATCCATCTATTCCTTTCAAGGCGCAGATATTAATGTCTACTCGAAAGCTAAAAAAGCGATTCTAGAAAATAATAATCCTATCGGAGTGCAAGAAGATTTATTTAAGAATTATCGTTCAAGTAAATCAATCGTTGAATCATGTAATAAATTATTCCAAAAATATCATTTTAAAGATACGATATTTATCGATTCCGAATATTGTTCTTTAGCCTCTGGTAATTCTAATGAATATCACGCTAAATATAGGGGTGAAGAAGTCGATGGCTTTTGGATTGCTATGCAAGATAATATGCAAGAGATCGATGAATATGAATTCGCTAAAATTGCGGTAGAAACTATTATTGATTGCTGCTCTAAAGATGAAGAAGGTCATACTAATTTGAGGATTACTTATAAAAAAGAAGATAAAGATGAATTAGATGAAAATTCCTCACAAAATAGTAAAACCGAGGAAAATATGCCACTTTTACGGGATATTTCCTTTAAAGACTTTGTTATTTTAGTTAGAAAAAGGAGTGAAATACCTCCTATTGCTAAAGCTTTAAATAACGCTGGAATACCTTATATCAAATATAAAGATACTGCCTTATTTAAATCTAATGAATGTCTAAATTTAATCACTTTATTAGAGGCGATTAACGTTAGTGACTTTACGGGTCATAATCGTAATTTATTTAAGCGCGCCTTATTTACTGATTTCTTTGGCTATGATATTAAAGATATTGGCGATGACATCTTTAATAGTGATTCTTCTGATGAAATAATCGACATTAATAATTGGAAAAAATTAGCTTCAGAGAAGTCTTATCAACAAATGTTTGATGAGATGGTATCTCTACATTTAGAAAATAGATTAGTAAGAATCAATGATATGCAATCTCTAGGTAAATATAAGCAACTAGGGGAATATTGTATTGATTATTTAAGTAATTCTCATACCTTAATGCAATTAATCGATAATCTAACTTATCTATATAACGGGGGATCTCTTGATGAAGATGATGAAAATAATGGAACAGTTAAAAAATCCACTGACTTTAATTCGGTGAGAATTATGACTTTCCATGCCTCTAAAGGCTTACAATTCCCTATTGTTATTGCCGCAGGAGGATATAGAGGAAAAGAAAATAAATCAATAGGGGCCTTTACTTTCCACGATGAGTATAATAAACATTATCTAACCTTAGATAAGAGTAATATCACATTTATTGATGAAGAAGCGGAAGCGGAATTTAAGCGATTAGTCTATGTTGCTTATACTCGCGCGGAGAATGTCATGATTCTTCCTAATTATAAGAAAACCACTCATAATTTCATTAAATCTACTTTAAAAGAATATATGAGTGAAGGGGGAAAATATCGCGAATTAATATATAAAAATATCGATATTAAGAAATTAAATAAACTAGTAAAAGACATCCTTAATAAAGATAATTTCACCGATGAAGGTAAATCTGAGCAGTTATCTAATTTAAAGAAGACCTTATCTTATAAATATAATAAAGGCAGTAAGAAACATTCTTATTCCACCTTATCTCATCCAAAAAATGAAGAAGTTATTTTAGATGAAATAAAAGAAGATAAAGAAAATGAAAGTTCGGGAGGACTAGCTAATTTTGATAATAGGGGCCTAACTTATTTTGGCTTATTAGATGAGAATATATCCCCGATTACCTTATCATCTAATTTCCCTAAAGGAGCCTTTATTGGTACCGCCTTACATGAAATATTTGAAATATCAGATTATATAAGAATAGCTAAATATGAAAATGAATTAAAAAATAATGTTATTCGATGTTTTAAAAATAATGATATCGCGACAAAAGAAGAATGGATTAATGATGCGATAAAAATGACTCAAAATGTCTTAAATGCTAAATTACCAGTAATACATGGATCAAAAAAGATAGAAGATGAATATTTTATCTTAAAAAATATTGAAAATAAGGATAAACAAGCGGAAGTAGAATTTAATTTTAATCTCTATGATGAAAGACTTAAGAATTATCTTAATGGTTTTGTGGATTTGATATTTAGACAAGGAGATAGATATTCTATTATCGACTGGAAATCTGATGCTTTAAATGATGAATTTATTAGCTACGCTAAAAAAGAAGAATTAATAAAACACGTCAATGATAGATATGCCATACAAAGATGTCTATATTCTTATACTTTAATTAATTGGTTAAAGCAGTTTTATCCTACTGAATCTTTAGAAGATATATTTATTAATCATTTTGGAGGAATATATTATATTTTCCTTAGAGGCGCTAATGGGGGATATAGTAATGGAATCTACGCTAAGACATGGTCTACGTATCAAGAATTAGAAGAATCATATCTAGAAATTTTAAAAGAAAAAATAGGAGGAAAGAAAAATGGATAATAAATCATATTTTCAATTACTCAATAAAAATAGATTAATTTCTGAAATCTGGCTTCATATCTTAGATTTAATCGCTATAGAAATAAATGATAAAAAAGATAAAGATAATTATCTTATCATCTTTGCTATCTATTTTTCTTTGATTGATGATGGTAATGTCGCTATGTCGATGAATAAAGATAAATTATTATCGCGCTGGAAAGAAAAAATCGATTATATCGAAATCATGATGCAAGAAAAAGAAGAATATAATAAAGAAGAATTTGATGATATTAAAACTATATCCTTTAAAGCAATAGAGGAATCATTAAAAGACATAAATGAGGCTAATTTAGGCAAAATCATCGGCAAATCTAAGGTATTTTCTATAAATAACGATTATTTATATGTACCAAAATATAATATCGCTAGAAAAGGAATAGCCTCATCTATCTCACGATTATTTCCAGAAAAGAAATCAAATGTAAGACATAATGCTGATTTATTATTATCCGCTTTAAAAGATGGCTTTAAATTAACTACTAAACAAAAAGAAGCCGTAGAAAAAGGTTTAACCTCTTCTTTGATTATTACTGGCGGGCCTGGTACAGGTAAAACCACTTCTATATTATTTTTGCTTTTAAATTTATTATCCGAAGATAAAGAAATCCATCTCATCGCTCCAAGTGGGAAAGCTTCTAGCCGGATGAAAGAAAGTATTATAAACGGTGTTAATAATTTAAAAGATGAATATAAGAATTCTCATAAAGAATTAATAGATAAAATTAAGAATTTAGAAGAATCAACTATTCACCGCCTATTAGGCGTGGATCATGAAACGCATGGATTTAATTATAACAAACTTAAGAAATTTAATAACAATTCCGTCTTCGTCATCGATGAGGCCAGTATGATTGATATCACTTTATTTAATTCCTTATTAGAGGCTATGCCAGATGATGCGAAATTATTTATCATGGGGGATAAAAACCAGCTTCCTTCTGTGGAATGCGGGGCGGTATTCGCTGATTTATTAGCGAACCCTAATCTTAAGCCCTATATCGTTGAATTAGATGTATCCGTAAGATTTTCTAGTGAAACGGATATCTATAAACTCGCCGAAAAAATTAATAAAGGTGAGGACTTAGATATAGATGAGACTTGCTGGAAGAATTACGACGAATTTAAAATAGAGCCACAAAATAAAAAAATAAAGCCAGTATTCTATTATTTAGATTATAAAGATGGTGCTTCTGATAAGATTATTATTAGCCATATCCTAGATATTTGGGGTCAAGAATTCTATAGCAAAGAAACATTAGCGGACCTATTTACCGATATCGAAATAGAATCTGATTTTGATAGGATTTTCTCATCCATGGAATCATCAAAAATTTTATGCGCGGAGAACGAAGGAACACGTGGTGTTAAGACTATTAATGAATACATTAAAAACCATTTTGTTAATAAAGATAATAAGACCTCTCTTGATACTTATTATCCAGGAGAAATAATGATGATAAATAAGAACAATAAAGCTCTTGATTTATATAATGGTGATTCGGGAGTCTTAGTGAGTTTTAAAAATGATGAGACATTATATTTCATGCTTAAAAAATCATCAAATATCATCGTTGATGAAGGCAAGAAGGAAGATAGGATATTTAAATTAGGTTCTTATTTATTCTATCCTTTAAGAATGATTGCTAAAGATGAAATAGATTTAGCCTACGCCATATCTATTCATAAATCGCAGGGTTCAGATTATGAAAATATATTAGTCATACTTCCTAAAGCTAAAGGCCATCCTTTATTAAATAGACAGATAATCTATACGGCGATTACTAGAACTAAGGGTAATACTTATCTTCTTTCTAATATCAATAGACTTAATGAAGCTAAAGACCATGTCTTAAAAAGAGACACCAACATATTTGTTGAATAAACAATCGACCTCTATAGGTTTATTATGTTATAATAAATCTAATAAGGCCTAGACATGGAATATATAAATAAGATTATTGAATTACAGGAAATCAATTTTAAAAATAATAAAGAAATTGATGATTTAATCGAAGAAATTTATCAATGTGAATCATCACTTTTTGCCTCATTTAATAAAGATGAAAATCTTAAAAATAAAAAAGAGGAATTATTTTCTAAATATTTTGAACTAAAGAAATATAGAAAAGATAATATCCTTTTAGAAGCGGATAAATTATTATATGAGCATATTGATGAATTAGATGATAAAGCAACTTTAGAATTAGCCAAATTATATGATGAAGGACCTAGAAATAATTTATCTTATTATAAAGCTAAATCCTTATTCACCCGTTTATTTGATTTAAAAAATGAAGATGCTTTATATTATATCCATAAACATATTATTGAGGAATTAGAACAAGACTTTTTAAGTTTTGATTTTGCTAGAGATTATAATTTCTTATTCTCGAGAAGAAATGATTTAAATTCTTTATATCTAATGGCTAAGCTCTATGAATCTGGAGATCTAGATGATATCAATGTGAAAAAAGCCTTCCATTTATATAAATTATGTGCGAATAAGGGAATTAAAGGCGCAATAGAGGACTATAATAGGCTTATTTATGATGGAGTGGAAGAGGAAATAGATATTAAAAAAAGAACAGAAGAAGTCTTAAAAATAGATAATAGAGGTTATGCTTTATATTTATTAGGCCGCGGATACCAATTATTAGATGAACCAGATTATTCTAAAGCGATAATGTGTTATAAAGAGGCGATTAAATTTGGCTTCTCCAGCGCTTATTATCAATTATCTTATTTGTATTTTAATGGCTTAGGCTGCATTAAAGATAAGAAATTAGCTAGTGATTATTTTATCGTAGGAGCGCAAATTAATGACAAGACTGAATTATCTTCATTTTGGAATAGAATTATCGGTTATAAGATTTTAAATGAATATCCTGGAGTCTTATCTTTTGGGGCTAAAGCTAATAATCTACTAGCCAGAAGATGTAGAGCCTTAAGAAATATTAATTCTCCAGGAGCCTCGATTAATTTTGGCTGTGAAGATATCGATTATATGTTACTTAAAAATGATTCTAAGATTTTATACGCTATACTTCATTCTAACGCTAAAGATTATATTTTAAAAAACACTATATATAAGGATTTAAATAATAAAGAATTAGATTTATTAGGTTTTGAATATGGAATCGTGGAAAAGGGATTTGATGTCATCGAAGAATTAAAAAATAAAAACGAAGATAAGAAAATCGAAGAAATATATAAACTTCTATATAACTATAATGATTTCCGTTTTGAATATTATCGTTATTTATATAATAAGGATGAAAAAGAAGAAGCGATTAAGATTTTAGATTCTTTAATCATAGAAGAATATCTACCCGCTTTTAATGAAAGATTAGATATTTATAAGATGGATGGCGATTATGAATCATATTTCAAATGTCTTATTAAAGAAACTAAATTAGAAGATTGTCCTATTTCTATTTTAAAAGAAGTCGCAGAAATATATTATTATGGACAAGATATCGCTTCTAAATATAATGGTTATTATTTAAAAAAAGATGATGAAAAAGCGCTATATTACGCTAATAAGATAAATCAAATGTCTTATGCTTTTTCCGCTAATCCTATCCTCGGTAATCTATATTTTGAAGGATGGGTGGTAGGAATTGATTATGTTAAAGCTTATCAATGTTATGGAGAATTAAAAGAAGCAAATAAATGTTATGATGTTATGGAAGCTCTACACCTAGCAATGATGTATGAAAATGGTTTAGGTGGGGCGGAGAAATCGCACCAATTAGCTAAAGAATTTATTAAACGCGCGGAAGAATTAAAAAAAGAAGGATACCCATATTTTAAGGAGGTTAAATAAAATATGAAGATTGCGGTTAGATATTATTCTCGAGGTGGTAATACCAAAAAAGTCGCAGAAGCGATTGCTCAAGCCTTAGAGATTGAAGCTTTAGATATCACTCATCCAGTCGAAGATGTTGATTTATTATTCCTAGGTTCTTCGATGTATGCTTTTACCGTTGATAAGAATGTTAAAGAATTTGTTTCATCATTAACAAAAAATAATGTTAAGGAGATTGTTAATTTCTCCACCTCAGCGAGTGATTCATCTACGCATAAGAAAGTCAATAAATGTATCAAAGATAAAGAAATCATCTTATCGGATATGCATTTATCCATTCCTGGAGAATTCTTAAAGATGAATAAAGGCCGACCTAATGAACACGATATAGATGTGGCAAAAAAGTTTGCCTTAGATGTCATTAAAGCCCATCAATAATATGGATCAATCATTAAGAAAATTTAAAAAAGAATTTGCTCATTATATGGATGAAATTCTTCTTCCTAATGGAGAAGAGATTCCTTCTTGGAAGATAAACACGGATAAAAAAGAAAAAATAATCGAAATCCGTATATCTTTTTCTAGTAAATATCGTAACGATAAAGAATTCATCGAAAGATTAGAAGAAGTGGTTAAATTAAGTTTAAAGAAGGCTGATTGTTATTATAGATATTACATCAAATATCATAACGAGGAATCATGATATTAATAATATAAATTATCAACTTGATAGATTAATTCGATGATATTTTTCTTTAAATATTCAATTGAACCTAGAGGTGGCGTTAGTGTTGTGTAGCGGGATAAAAGCATGAGATAGGCTAATATTCTCGCTTTTTTTAATGCGCTGTCTTTGTCTTTAATATCTAATTTATCTAATAAGGTATAGAATATCTTCTTGGTTATATCTGGAGATATACCTAAGAATTTTTCTAAATTACCGGGATCAATTTCTTCATAAGCGACATAAGTACGATATAAGGCCGCTAAATCGTAGATAGGATGACCTTTAGATAAGGTATCCATATCGATTAATAATAATTCCCCGTTATCATAAAATAAATTCTTCACATGGGCATCTCCATGAATTAAATGATTTTCATCAGGGAAGTCATTAATTAAGGTTGATAATTTATTAAAATCATTCTCATTAAAATGGGTTTTAATCTTATTAAGCCTTCTTAATAAATCTTTTTTAATGCTTGGTATCTTATCGCTATCATCAGATACGGAAGCTAATTTATTCATAAATGAGGCATATATAGCCATATATTTATCAAAATTAGCCATATCGTTTAATATGACATCCTTAAATAAAGCGGTATTAACTAATTCATATACTGCACCGTATTTTTCTTCTTTAATTTTTACCACATCATATGATATCGCTGTATTGATACCCGAAACAAAAGCGGTCTTAGCTAAATCTCTTTCACGTTCGATATCATTTATATCATCGCTTTTATAAAATGATTTAACGATAGTATCAGGAGATATGCGATAAACTCGTCCATTATTCCCATTTCCAATAATAGGGCAACCCTCAATTGATATTATTCTTAATTGTTTATGGATATCCATAATCGTGGTAAAACCAGTCATATCGAATATATCATAGACATCTTTATTGACATTAATAATCTTAAAATTAGGATAATCTTGCTTATATTTTAAGACTAGTCTTAAACCAATAGAGGAGATATATATGAGATTAGTCATATCAAAGACTAATTCTTCAAATTCATTATGCGTAGAAATGATATTTTCAATAGATTGTTCGGCGAGTTTATAATTTGAAGTATCTAAACGACCATCGATATAGATGGTTAAAATATTGTTAATTAATTGATGATTTCTGATCATATTATTTTCCTATTTGATTTCTTTTAAATTCTTATCTAGAAGATATTTTCTTAATATATCTTCCCCTCCAGCGTAGACGATGAGGTGGTGGTTACCAAGAGGTCTTTTTAAAAAATAGTCCACATTATCTTCTAGAGCTACATTGATTTGTGTTCGACATAAATTCTTTAAATTTAAATTTTCTATAATCTTACCTTTAAGTAAGACAAATTTATCAAGAGTATTATTTAATCTAAAGATAAATATATCTCCTAATTCTAATTCACCTTTTATACCCACTCCTAAACCAGATTCATAATGGGTATCAAATTTATAAGAAGTACACATCGATAATGGTAGGGTACAATGGGCCAAAATAATAGAATTATCCTCAATATTTATCTTACTAGGATTAGCTTGGAAGGCTTCTTTATTTAATAATTCTCTTAATAAATGCATCGATATCATGCTTGGGATATCACCTTCACATGTAGCGATATAGCCTTCTTTATTAAGAAGAGCGAAAGCGAGACAAGAAGTAGATTTAAGCGTTCCTAATAAATCAAAGCAACGGATGGTTAAACCTTTTAAATTATATTTCTTGATAATTTCTTTTAAGGCTAAATAGATATGATAGGCCTTATTTAATTCTTCTTCATCAAATCTATCTTCAAAAATAGATGGATCACAAGGAGTTGATATAACATTGCTTAATAAAATAAGTTCATCAATATCTATATCAATGAGGTTAATATCAAATAATTTCTTAGCTTTCTTATAATCGACCTCACTAGCGATAAGCCAGTCGCTAGGATGACCAACAACACCTAGATTAACCATTATCTTTCCTCTTTAATATCTCATTAATTCTATCAGCGATATATCTATCGCTTCCATGTAATATCTCACCTTGCATCTTATTATTTTGAATATAGGTCAATATTTCTAAAGAAGCGGCCAGAGAATTATTATTGCCAAATGTTAATAAATAGATGGGTTCTTTTAATTGATCTTTAACTTCTAAAAAATAATGCTCTGAGCCTCCTGATTCCACGAGAATTAGGGCTAAGTCAGCATCATATAGAGACTCAATAGTTACTAATTCATAATCATTATTGGTTAACTTCTTTAAAGATTTGATTAAATTATTAGTCTGCATGTCGATAAATCCGGAATCATGCATAGGGGAGAATATGGGATAAATGTTAATTTTCATACATATGAATATTAGCACAACAAGAGGAAAGTAAAAAGCATTTTTCTTTTCCTAAAAGAAATAGTGTATTTAATTTGTCCAAGTTCTATTTATTCAGTATAATATTATCTAAAGAAAAGGAAATAGGTTAATACTAATATACTGAATAATCACTAGTAATTAACTAAAAAACTACTAATTATGGCGAATATTGAGAAATTGTTTGTGGAAAAGAAATATGAAGAAATCCTCGAGGTAACTGAGGGTTCAAAAGACTTAGATGAGCTATTTATGCGCGTTGTGACATTTGTCATGCTATCGAGATTTGATGAAGCTCAGGAATGTTTAAATGAAAATAGTGATATTTTAAAAGAAGATTTGCCTCGTTTGATGGAGATTGACATTCTTATCTCCTATTATCTTAATGACTTTGAAGAAGCATATAAGAAATGGGAATTATATAACGAGGAGCCTTATTTTTCGCAAGAAATGGAGGAGAAATTAGCCTACTATAAGAAAGATATTCATGACCATGAACTTAAATCTTTTAAAAACGATAAGCCTATCGCAGATACGATTATTGAATATCTAAGCTACGATGATATCAGTGACAATTATGCGGCGCTTAGATTATTACAAGAGGTGGAATTTGAATCATTAGATGAAATTAAAAGAGCCTATCTCATAAAATCGGTTTTATCGGCCTTGGTTAATTCTAAATCTCAACAGGTGAGATCGATGTGTCTCATCTATTTAGTGGATATCAATTATGATAAGGAAGTGGATTTCTTATCTAGAGAAGGTCTGATTAAAATTAATCCTACAAAGATAGAAAAACCATATTCATCAAGACAATTTAACGCGCTTATTAAAAGAGCAAGGGATGAGAAGGACTCTACATTTTTGGATACATTCCACGTTGTATTAACTCTTTTAATGACTTATTTATATCCCACTGATTTTTATGAAGATGATAATAATGTCTATCATACCATTAGGTATTATGTCTTGAAGATGTTTCAACAAACCGATTTAACTTTAGAGCAATATTGTTCAACTCAAGCATGCAATCTTGCCGCGGTTAAAAGAATCTTACATCTCATCGATTTAGCGGACGATTATAAAAATTAGTATAATTTTAAGCGTTTTGCTTGCCAAAGAACCTTATATTATATATAATCTTTTTCGCAACACCGTTTATTTGGAGGTAAATATAAATGGAAAGAAAATTACAAAAATTAGAACATTGCCAAACCGAAGTTGAAGTCACTTTCAGCAAAGAAGAATGGGATGGCGCGAAGAAAAAAGCATTCGATAAATTAAAAGGCGAAGTCCAAATCAAAGGTTTTAGAAAAGGCAAAGCCCCAGATAATCTAGTTCGCGAACATATCGATCAAAATAAACTCTTGGATAATGCGATTAATGATTTATTACCAGATGCTTATAGAGCAATCGTTGTGGAAGATAAAGTTGAACCATACGCTCAACCACAAGTGGATGTCAAAGAATTAACTGAAGATAAATTAGTGGTTAAATTTCTTATCGCGACCGCTCCAGAAGTTGAATTAGGCCAATATAAAGGCTTAAAGCTTGGTAAAGAAGAGGTCACAGTGAGCGATGAAGAATTAAACGGAGAAATCAATAAATTATTAGAAGATAACGCCACCCTAGTTACTAAGGATGGAGAAGCCGCGAATGGCGATACAGTTGTTATTGATTTTGATGGATTTGTGGACGGTGAAGCCTTTGAAGGTGGTTCATCTACAAATTATGAATTAGTGTTAGGTTCTCATTATTTCATTCCTGGATTTGAAGAACAAGTCGTCGGACATAAATCTGGTGATGAATTTGATGTCAATGTTACTTTCCCAGAACAATATGTTGAAAATCTAAAAGGCAAAGCCGCGGTGTTTAAAGTTAAATTACATGAAATCAAAGCTAAGATTTTACCAGAATTAAACGATGAAACCGTCAAAGAATTAGGTATTGAAGGTGTAGAAACTGTTGATGCTTTAAAAGCTAAGAAGAAAGCGGAATTAGAAAAGAACAAAACTGAAAACGCTAGACGTACTTATGTCAATAAATTAATAGCCAAGATTGTGGAAAATTCTAAGATTGAAATCCCTGATGCAATTATCAATCAAGAAGTTGATAACAAAAAGAAAGATTTTGAACAAAGAATGGCACAATCCGGCTTCACTTTAGAACAATATCTCCAAGTTGTTGGTCAAAAAGAAGAAGATTATCTCGCTAATTTAAGAAAAGATGCTGAAGGCGGCATTAGACATGTCTTAATCTTACAAGAAGTTGCTAAATTAGAAAAATTCGGAGTCAGTGATGAAGAACTCGAAGCGGAATTTGACAAATTAGCCGCTCAATATGGTATGAGCAAAGATGATGTTAAGAAAGCATTAGCTTCTCAATTAGAACAATTTAAGCACCAATTAGTGGTCAACAAAGCTGACGAATTCCTATTTACAAATAACGATTAATGAAATGAAAGGAGGAGTTCTATGGAAAAAGAAATTGCAACAATCCAACTCCCTCTACTTATCGTAAGAGAAACGGTTGTATTACCTAATATCACCTTATCTATTGGTGTGGGTCGACCTATTTCTACGAAAGCGGTTTATGAATCACGTAACAATTATGAATCAATGATATTTGTTACCAGCCAACTAGTGGCCTCAAAAGATGATGTCACCCCACAAGATGTCTATAATTATGGCTCTTTATGTCGTATCTCTTCTTTTAGAGACAATAATGGTTCTATTTCAATCCGTGTTAAAGCTAAGACTAGAGTCAAATTCACAGAAATATTTGAAGAAGATGGCATGTTCTTTGCTAAGGGATTTAATTTAGAATCTGAATATTTAGATGAAGTCACATTAGATGGCTACGCTAAACAATTAAAATCACGTCTCAGTCAGATTAATCTATTAGAATTTTTCCGTACTTCTGATGGATCTCCGGCCAGATTTGATTCCAATTTCTTTGATTTGGTCTATACCATTGTCCAATTCTCTAACGTCGAACCATCGATGAAAAGAAATCTTCTCTCCATTAATTCTCCGGCGGTGATGTTTGAAAAAGCCAATGAAATATTGGATTTACAATTAGTCAACATCCAAATGGAAAATAAGATTAATGAAGATGTTCGCGCTTCTAGCGAAGCTCAACAAAAAGATTATTTCCTCCGTGAAAGAATGAAAGCTATCAAGAAGGAAATGAACGGCAATGATAACGCTGATGCGGATGATATCAGAGAAAAATTAAGAAATGGTAATTATCCAGAAAACGTTAAAAAGAAAGTCGAAAACGAATTAAAGAAACAAGAAATGATGCCAGGTGGCTCACTTGAAGCCAGCTTAATTCAATCATATATTGATGTCTTATTATCCGTACCATGGACTCAAAAGACAGAAGATAATGATGATTTAGGCAATGTTAGAAAGATATTAGATGAAGATCATTATGGACTTGAAAAAGTTAAAAAGAGAATCATTGAATATCTCGCTGTTAAGCAGATGACTGGCAATCTAAAAGCTCCTATTTTATGTTTTTATGGCCCTCCAGGATGTGGTAAGACTTCTTTAGGTAGAAGTATTGCTAGAGCCTTAGGAAGAAAATTTGTCAAATGTTCCTTAGGTGGTGTCAGCGATGAAGCTGAAATTAGAGGACATCGTCGCACTTATGTCGGTTCTATGCCAGGAAGAATTATTGCTTCCATGCGTAAAGCTGGAGTTAATAATCCTGTCTTCTTATTAGATGAAATCGATAAATTAGGCTCTTCTTATAAAGGTGATCCATCTTCTGCCATGCTTGAAGTATTAGACCCTGAACAAAATTTTGCCTTCAATGACAATTATTTAGAAGAACCATATGATTTAAGCAATGTCTTATTCATCTGTACAGCGAACTATTTAGAAAATGTTCCTGCGCCTTTAAGAGATAGATTAGAATTAATTGAAGTCTCATCTTATACCGCTTTAGAGAAATTGCAAATCGCTAAAGAACATTTAGTGCCAAAGCAAATTCAATTAAACGGTTTGAAATTAGAACAAGTCGAATTTAACGATGAAGCGATTGATTATATCATTGAACATTATACTAGAGAAGCAGGCGTTCGTTCCTTAGAACGTGCGATAGCCTCAGTATTAAGAAAGATTGTTGTTAAATTTGTCGAAGGTGAAATCAAAGATAAGATTGTTGTCACCCCTAAAGAAGTTTCTGAATTATTAGGTACAGAAATATTTGATTCCTCTAAGAAGGAAAAAGCTCCTCAAGTCGGTGTTGTTACCGGTTTAGCTTATACGGAATATGGTGGAGATATCTTACCAATTGAAGTAACACATTTTAATGGTAGAGGTTCGCTTATCTTAACTGGACATCTTGGCGATGTGATGAAAGAATCTGCGACTATTGCGCTAGGCTATGTTAGAGCTAACGCGGATAAATATAATATCGATTCCAAGATATTCTCTAGCGATGATATTCATATTCACGTTCCAGAAGGCGCGGTTCCTAAAGATGGTCCAAGCGCTGGTGTTGCTATTACAACAGCGATTATATCGTGTCTATCTAAGACTCCAGTTGACGCCAATGTCGCCATGACAGGAGAAGTTACTTTAAGAGGTAACGCCTTACCAATTGGAGGCTTAAGAGAGAAATCTCTTGCTGCGATGAGGGCTGGAATTAAGACTATTATCGTTCCAAAAGATAACAAGAAAAATGTTGATGAACTTCCTCATGAAGTAAAAGAAAACATGAATATCGTCTTAATGGAATGTGTAGATGATGCCTTAAAAGTGGCTTTAAAAGGAAATGATTAATTTTAAAAACACTAATTTTGTTAAATCTGCACCTTCTTATATGGAGGCGCCTGAACTTAAAAAAGATGAAGTTTTGATCATAGGGCGTTCTAATGTGGGTAAATCTAGCCTCATTAACGCTCTATGTTCTAATAAATCTTTAGCTTTCATATCTTCTAAACCAGGTCATACGAAATTATTAAATTTCTATAATGTCGATGATCGATTCTATCTCGTCGATGCGCCTGGATATGGTTATTCGATATCATCGAGCCATGAAGTGGAATTCTTTGGGGATTTAATGGAAGGTTATTTCTCTAATTCTAAGAAATTAAAGACTGTTATCTTCCTATTAGATTCAAGAAGAAAACTAAATAAAGATGATATTGATATCTACAATTATTTAAAAGAAGAAGGCATCAATTTCCTTATTGTCTTAACCAAATGCGATAAGATTAATCAAAAAGAAAAACATCAAATATTAACAGAAATTAAAAATATCAGCCCTGATAAACCGATATTGACATCCACTTTAAATAAGAACGGATTAGATGAATTAAAAGGGGCGATAGAAAAATCTTTATTGTAAATAAGTTTTCTATCATTTATATTTATATCGTCCGATGAGCAAAAAGTAGTACATGGATACTGGCCTATTAGAGAGTTCTAGTTGGTGGAAAAGAACAGGTTAAGTCCATCGAAGTCGTTTTGTTAGGACTAATTAATCATTACGTAATTCGGCGTTAACGAAATAGAGTGTTGCTTAAATCTAACAAGCAATAAATAAGGTGGTACCACGTTTATATAGCGTCCTTAACGGATGCTTTTTATTTATATAAAGGAGAAATTATGCTAGACACACGTTACGATCCTAAAAAAGTTGAAGAAGGTAAATACGAAAATTGGAAAAATAAAGGCTATTTTACCGCGGGAGATAAAACTAAAACTCCTTTTTCCATGGTTATTCCTCCTCCAAATGTCACTGGTAAATTACATCTAGGTCACGCTTGGGATACAACCATACAAGATATCATCGCTAGATATAAAAAAGCTAAAGGCTATGATGTATTATGGCTTCCTGGTATGGATCACGCTGGTATTGCCACCCAAGCAAAAGTCATGGAGAAATTAAGAAAAGAAGGTGTTGATACCAGATTTATTTCTCGTGAAGAATTCTTAAAAAAGACTTGGGAATGGAAAGATGAATACGCGAAAAACATTCATAATCAATGGGCGATGTTAGGTCTAGCTTTAGATTATAGCCGCGAAAGATTTACTCTTGATGAAGGTTTAAATAAAGCGGTTAGAAGAGTATTTGTTTCTTTATATAATAAAGGATTAATATATCAAGGCGAAAAGATTATCAACTGGGATCCCGTCCAATTAACCGCTTTAAGCAATATTGAAGTTATCCATCAAGAAGATGATGGTGAATTCTTTTATTTCTCTTATCCAGTTGTGGGTGAAGATGATAAATTAATCGTTGCTACGACTAGACCTGAGACGATGTTTGGTGATGTCTGCTTAGTCGTTAATCCTAAAGATAAGAGATATCAAAAATATATCGGTAAATATGCGATTAATCCCGCGAATGGAGATAAATTGGTCATTATTGGCGATGAATATGTCGATATCAAATTCGGAACTGGTGTCATGAAATGTACACCTGCTCATGACCCTAATGACTTTATCTTAGGTGAAAAATATAATTTTCCAAAAATTAAAGTGATGAATCTTGATGCGACGATGAATGAAAAATGTGGAATCTATCAAGGATTAGACCGTTTTGAATGTCGTAAACAATTAGTGGCGAAGATTAAAGAAGAAGGCAATCTAGTGAAGATTGAACACATCAAGCACCCAGTAGGCCATTCAGAAAGAAGCGGAGCGATTGTGGAACCGATGATTTCTAAACAATGGTTTGTGAAAATGAAACCTCTTGCGGAACTGACATTAAAGAATCAAAAGAGCGAAAATAAAGTCAATTTTGTTCCTGCTAGATTTGAAAAAGTCTTAATCCGTTGGATGGAAAATGTCGAAGATTGGTGTATCTCTAGACAGTTATGGTGGGGACATAGAATTCCTGCTTATTATCATAAAGTAAGTGGTGAAGTTTTAGTCTTGGAAGAAGAACCAAAAGATATGGAGAATTATATCCAAGATAATGATGTCTTAGATACTTGGTTCTCTAGTGGATTATGGCCTTTTTCCACTCTTGGATGGCCAGAAGAGACCGAGGACTTAGAGCGTTATTTCCCAACCGACGCTTTATCTACTGGATATGACATTATTTTCTTCTGGGTATCGAGGATGATATTTCAATCTTTATCGAATACGGGAAAACCTCCATTTAAGAATGTCATAATCCATGGATTAGTTAGAGACGAACTAGGTAGAAAGATGTCTAAATCTTTAGGTAACGGTGTTGATCCTAATGATGTCATCGCTAAATATGGAGCGGATGCTTTAAGATATTTCTTAACCACCAATTCCACTCCTGGACAAGATATGCGTTATATGGAATCTAAAGTCAGCAGCGCCGCTAATTATTTGAATAAGATTTGGAATGCTTCTAGATATATCTTAATGTCCTTACCTGAAGGATTTAAAGTTAAGGAAATCAATAAAGCCAAATTAAAACCGATGGAGAAATGGATTTTAAACCGCTTAGAATTAACTATTAAAAATGTTACTAAGAACATGGATAGATATGATTTTAACGCTGCTTCCTCTCATCTATATAATTTTGTATATGATGATTTCTGTTCAAGATATCTAGAGATGTCTAAAGTATCATTACAAGAATCAAATGAAGAATATAAGGATTTAATCTATCAAGTATTATATTTATCCTTAAAAGATATCATTCTAATGATTTATCCATATACTCCATTTATCGGCGAAGAATTATATTTAAATCTTCCTGAACATTTAGAATCGATTATGCTAGAAAGTTATCCAGAATATTCTCGTAAATTAATCGATAATAAAAATGATAAAGAAGTGGAATTAGTATTTGATTTAATTAGAGATATCCGTGCTTATAAGATTGATAATAAAATCGCTCCAAACGCCAAGATAAAATTGCAAATTAAAGAAAAAGAGGCGATTTTTGCAGGGTATGAGAATTATATTGCCCGTTTTGGCTTTGCTGAATCTATTGAAAAAGTTAATGATATCGACTCATCCAAGGGCTCATTATACGCTCATGCGCTAGCGGACCTTCTTATCTTAGCTAACACGGATGATCCAAAAGCTAAAGAGCAATTAGAAAAGGCTATTAAACTTGAAGAGAGTGAAATCTTACGTGGCGAGAAGATGTTATCTAATGAAAACTTCTTAGCCAAGGCTCCAAAAGAGAAAATTTTATGAGAACGAGAAAAGCTACGCCAGCACAAAGAAAATTACGAATTGTTAAAAGAGAAGTTAAAAAAATATTAAAAAATTTTTGGTCATTTCCCCTTTTTGCCTCCTATAAGATAATAGGAGGTATTTTTATGAAACCAATGTCACAAAAGCAATTAGAAGACTATAAAGTCGGAGAGGCTATCTCTTTAGCAGCGGTCATGGCTATCTTAGCGGTGGCGATTGTCGCGGTGGTGGTCTATCGACTATTTATGTCAGAAAAGGGCACAACAACTATCCCTGGTGGATGGAAGTTTACATGGAATTAATATGCTAAAAATAAAAGATATTCCATTGGATGAACGCCCAAGAGAGAAAGCCAAACGTTATGGAGTAGAAAAACTTTCTAACGATGAACTTTTATCTATCATCATTTCTAGCGGAAGCAATAAATATTCCGCTTTAGAATTAGCCCACATGATTTTAAGCGATTCCGGAGGATTAAACGGATTAATCTCTATGTCTTATAATGATTTAATTAATTATGATGGGATTAAATCAGTTAAGGCTATAAAGATAGCAAGTGTTATTGAATTGGTGAAGAGGATTAAATTTTATTCCTCAGAGAATGAGATAAATATCGATGAGACATTCTTATATAATAAATATTCACCTATTCTAAGTTTTTCCAATAATGAGAATCTGATATTAATCATGCTTAATTCTAGAAAGAAAATCATTAAGGAAAGTGTCCTTTATAGTGGGTTAGAGAATAATTTATATTTAGATATCAATGTCGTTATGAAGACTCTTGCGGAAAATAACGCTCGATATTTCTATCTCATCCATAATCATCCAAGCGGTAACCTAACACCATCAGATGAAGATATTATTACCACGAAAGAAATTATGAAACATGCCGAATTATTTAAGTCACATCTTCTTGACCATCTAATCATTTCTAAAAAAGGCTGTTACTCATTTTTTAAAGATTCTTTGATCATTCCAAAAGGTACACAATAAGCTATATTAATCGATAAAAGTAAAAATGTTGGTCCAAAGAAATTTAATATGTTGACTTAGCTTATAACATATGTTATATTACACACGTTGTCGCCTCACTAGCTACAACCGCATAGAAAAGGTTATAAACGCTTATAGCTACCTTCATAGCGAGTCCGAGTGAAATATTTAAAGAAGGAGGGACATTATGTACGCTATTATCGAAACTGGTGGTAAGCAAGTTCGCGTCGAAGTTGGTCAAACAATCTTTGTAGAAAAATTAGACGTCAAAGCCGGTGAAACCTACACATTTGATAAAGTTCTTCTCGTTAGCGATAAAAAAGCTAAAGTCGGAACTCCATATCTTGAAGGTGTAACTGTCACAGCTAAAGTTGAAAAACAAGGCAAAGGCAAAAAATTGGTCATCTACAAATACAAAGCCAAAGCTAATGAACGCAAAAAACAAGGTCATAGACAACCATACACTCGCTTAGTCATCGAAGCAATCAATGCCTAATATGATTAAGGTTAAAGTTGTTAATAATCCATCATTTAAAGAATTGGAAGTTAAAGGGCACGCAAATTCAGCTCCTCATGGTGAAGATCTCGTCTGCTCAGCAGTATCCGCGGTAGTCATCGGAGGACTCAATAACCTTGCAAATCCCAAGGATTTCCAAATAGAAATTAAAGAAGGCTATGTTTCTATAAAAGCCTTAAAAGAGATTATTACACACGATGAAGTGGTATTAGAAACCATTATCACTTCATTAAAATGTATTGAAGAAGATTATCCTTCATACATGAAAATTACAAAAATTTAAGAAGAAAGGATGGTACATCAATATGATGTTTAAATTAGATCTTCAACTCTTTGCTAGTAAGAAGGGTGTTGGCTCCACTAAAAACGGTCGTGATTCTGAATCCAAACGTTTAGGCGCTAAAAAGGCTGATGGACAATTTGCCACCGCAGGTAGCATTATCTATCGTCAAAGAGGCACCAAAATTTGGCCAGGTGAAAATACCAAAAAAGGCGGAGATGATACAATCTTTGCTACCAAATCCGGTATTGTCAAATATGAAAGATTTGGCAAAAACAGAACCCGCGTTAAAGTAGTTGAAGTTGCTTAATCAAATTATTTGAAATAAAGACCACATTTAAGTGGTCTTTTTTCATATTTTATATATAATATAAATAGGTATTATTATGATTTTTATTGACCAAGCTAAAATTGAAGTTAGATCCGGTAAGGGTGGAGATGGCGCGATCGCCTTCTTAAGAGAAAAATTCATGCCTAATGGTGGCCCTGCTGGTGGAAATGGAGGACGTGGCGCTTCTATTATTTTAAAAGCCAATGCCTCTATTAATACTTTATTTAATTTTAGACATTCTAAAGTTATCATCGCTCCTGATGGAGAAAGAGGTGGCAATAAAAACCAATATGGTAAATCCATGGAAGATATTTATGTCGATGTTCCAATTGGAACAGTTATCTATCTTGAACCAGAACATAGGATCATCGGTGATTTAAATGAAGATGGTAAAACCTGTTTAGTGGCTAAAGGTGGTCGAGGAGGTCGAGGCAATGCTTGCTTTAAATCTCCGACGAATAGAGCTCCTAAAATCGCAGAAAACGGTGAACCAGGAGAAACTAAAAAACTAACTCTAGAACTTAAATTATTAGCAGATGTTGGTGTGGTAGGATTTCCAAGTGTTGGTAAATCTACCTTATTATCTATCGTCTCTAGAGCTCGACCTGAGATAGCGGATTATGAATTTACCACGATTATCCCTAATCTAGGTGTCGTTAATTCTAAAGATAACCGCTCTTTCGTTATGGCGGATTTACCAGGTCTAATTAAAGGTGCTCATGAAGGTAAAGGTTTAGGTCTAACCTTCCTTAGACATATTCAAAGATGTCGAGTTATCTTACATATGGTGGCGATGGATGGAATTAGAGATCCATATGAATCATATCTAACCATTTTAGATGAATTAAAAGAATACGGCTTTGGTTTAATCAATAGACCAATGGTTATTGTCGCTTCAAAAATGGATGAAGATGGCGCGGAAGAAAGATATCAAGAATTTGTTAAAAAAATTGATAAACCCGTTATTAAATTAAGTGCCTTAACCGGTGAAGGTATTGATGAATTGATTTATCGCTGCTGTGACTTATTAGAAGAAACGCCATTATTCCCACTTTATAATGAAAATAATGAAGAAGATGGTGTTAAAGTCTATGCCTTAAATAATGAAGGCAAGGGATATGAAATCACTAAAAAAGGTCAAGATACTTGGATTATCAGCGGTGAGGCAATTGAAAAATATTATGTCATGTGCAATTTATCCACAGACGAAGGCATGATGAAATTAATCACCCATCTAAGAAATATTGGCATCGATAATGAATTAGAAGAGCGGGGCGCTAAAGATGGCGATACGGTCATCTTATGTGATTTTGAATTTGAATATTTGAATTAATTATGAATAAGAAAGCGGATTTGGTATTAATTTCTTCACTAATAAGTGCTTTTATAGGACTTATCATCATAATTATGTTTATAATGATATATAGGTAGGTGTTATGTATTATTCTTTAAGAGGTAAAATCATTGATAAATATGACTCATATGTCGCTATCGAAGTTAGAGATGTCGGCTATGAAGTTTTAGTCTCGCATGTCGATGACTTTGAAATCAATCAAGAAGTTCTCCTATATGTCTATCAAGTGGTAAGAGAAGATGATAATTATCTAGTTGGATTTAAACAAAAAATCGAGAAGAATGCTTTTATTTCTCTTATTTCTGTTAAAGGTGTTGGACCTAAGATTGCTATATCTGCATTAAGCGCCACAACACCAGAAATGTTAATGAAAGCCATTGCTTCTAATAACATTACTTATTTAAAGAAATTACCAGGTATTGGCGCTAAAGCAGCCGCCCAAATCATCTTGGACTTAAAAGGTCAATTAACTGGAGAAAAAGGCAATCCAGAACAATATGATGATGTTAGAGATGCTTTAAAACAATTAGGATTCAAAGTGGCACAAATCGATAAAGTTCTTTCTGAAATCAATGAACCTAATGCCACTAATGATGAAATTTTAGCTATAGCATTAAAGAAATTAAGGAAAAAATAATATATGTCAGAAAGATTAATGGATGCACATACTCAACAAAATGAGGTTGAAGAAGATATCTCACTACGTCCAAAGACTTTAAAAGATTATGTCGGACAAGAAGATTTAAAAGCTAATTTAGCTGTTTTTATTGGCGCTGCTTTACATAGAGAAGAATCTCTAGATCACTGCCTATTTTATGGTCCTCCTGGATTAGGCAAGACGACATTAGCCTATGTTATCGCTAATGAAATGCATGCCAAAATTAGAGTTGTAGCCGGTCCATCTATTGAAAAACCTGGCGATTTAGCCACTATTTTAACAGATTTAGAACCTGGGGAAGTTTTATTTATCGATGAAATCCATCGTTTACCACGTGTTGTAGAAGAAATTTTATATCAAGCTATGGAAGATTTTTCTATCTCTTTAGTGGTATCTAGAGAAACATCAGCGAAGACTTTAACCGTTGATTTATCTCCCTTTACTTTAATTGGCGCGACCACTCGAGCGGGCGATCTATCTTCTCCTTTACGAGCGAGATTTGGTATATCAGATAAAATCAATTTCTATACAGTGGAAGAGATTAAAAAAATCGTGACTAGAACTGCAAAAGTTTTTAATTGCACCATTGATGAAAAAGCCGCAGAAGAGATTGCTAAACGTTCACGTGGAACTCCACGTATTGCCAATAGATTATTTAGAAGAGTTAGAGATTTTGCTAATTATGAAGGTAAAGATGATATTGATATCAATGATGCCTTAAAAGCTTTAAATGCTTTAAAAGTTGACGCTCTTGGTTTAGATGATGTCGATATCAGATATCTTGAAACAATTATCGATAGATATAAAGGTGGACCAGTTGGTCTAGAAGCTATTGCCTCTGCCATTGGTGAAGAAACCACCAATTTAGAAGATGTTTATGAACCATATCTAATTCAAATAGGTTTTGTTAATCGCACCCCTAAAGGAAGAATGGTTACTGAGAAAGCTTATAAGCATCTTAAGAGAACCCATCAAGGAAATTTATTCTAATTTTGCTTAAAATTTTGGAAAAATAATGGACTTTTAGACACTTTTTATTTATAAAAATAAAATAAGGTTTGCAATACATGCCCATTTGTTGTAAATTATAAAAGCATTCATTATGAATGGTTTTATTTATGTGTAGTAGAGGAAATTGAATTTATGCGAAGATTTATAGCCTATTTATCCCTCGCCTTTGCTGGATTGATATCTATCGCGGCGACATTTAATCAAATTTTCGTTAGAAGTGATTCTAATATTGAATATAGTGATGGACTAGCTCTCCATTTCCGTATTTCTAGCAATGATGATACCGACTTACCAGAAGATGGTAGTGCCGCTCAAGAAATTGCGGAAATAATGGAAACGAGATTAAAAACTTATGGTGTTAGCGAATATGATGTCGTTACTGAAGGTAATGATACCGTCAAGGCTATTTTAAGCGAATCACAAGATAGCCAATACACACAAATTAAAACCTATTTAGCCTTCGATGGCGCTTTTGCTTTAGGCACTACAGTTGGCACATCAGTTGCTGTAGGTGATGAATTTAAAAACGCTAATGAAGATGCTTATGTTGAATTCATTAATTCTTATCCATCTGTGGTTATTCCAGTAAATTATGAATCATCCACCTTCAAAGCTGTTATCGAAGAAGCAGAAAAAGCTAGAGATGAATCTGGATCTTCAGCGGATGAAGAAACTGATAACACCGTATATGTTTATTTAGCCTATAATTTTATCGAAGGTGAAGATACCATCTCACAAATGATATCTGGACAAGAAGACTACGATGAAGATAAAGCTGATAAAATCTTGATGAAATTCGATATCTCTAATATCTGGAGAGATGATAACAAACAAGCCATCGCTACCTCTATTAATATCGACGCTGATAGCGATGGTAGTGTTAGTACTAAAGATGTCAGCAATGGTACTCAACAAGCTAGATATTATACTTATTTATTAAACGCTGATTCTTTACCATATGATGTTGAATTCATTTATGAAACAGTACAATCTGCCTATTTTGAAAATATTATTTCTACTGGCATGAGACAAACTGTTGCTATGTCTAGAACTATGATTGCTACATTGATTGCGATGATATTAGTATGCTTAGTCCTAGCTGTTTATTTCAGATGGTCCACTTTAGCGGTCTTTACATTATCATTAGGTTCAACTTATTTAGCATTAGTCTTATCTATTGCTTTCTCAATTGAATTTAATGTCGCAACAATTATTGGCTTAATCGCTGTGGCTATTACTTCAATCATCAGTGGAATCATCACTATAAATAAAATTAAAGAAGAATGTTATAGAGGTAGAAGCTTAAAGAAAGCCAATCAAGAAGGATTTAAGAAAGCTTTATTACCAGTAGTGGATGTCAATGTCATCCTAGTTATCATCGGTGCGGTGAGCTTCTGGCTTGGCGGTTCAACTTTATTACCATTCGCAGGTGTTGCAGTATTTGGTGGCATCGTATCATTAATCTTTAATTTATTAGGTTTAAGAGGATTATTATGGCTCTTACTTAATAACACCGCCTTCCAAGGTCAATATTCTAAGACCTTAGGTGTCGATGAAAAGAATGTTCCAAATTTAATGAATGAAGAAAAGCAATCCTATTTTGGTGAATTCCAAGAAAAAGATTTCAAAAAAGGTAGAAAACCTTTATTAATCGCTACCTTAGCCTTATTCATTGCCACTCTTGCTGGTTCTATCACCTTTGGTGTTATGAATAATGGTAATTTATATAATCGTGGATCGTATAATGTTGAAAATACTTATTTATATGTAGAAACCACGACAAATAATTCAGTTGTCGATAGCTATTTCGTCGAAGATTTATTAGGCAGAACCTATGTTACCGTTAATGGAAGTGATTCATTATTAACATATGATTCTATTGAAACATTTACTCGTGATGATACTAAAGATAAAGTTACTACAACTTATACTTATATCGTTGTCACATTTGATAAGAATTATACAGGTAAAGAATCCGCTTATATCGTTGATATCGATGGTACTACCCAAATAGCTTCTGGCTTATTAAATGAAATTCATGATAATTATATCAATGATAATTCTATTGATACTTATGCTTCAGCCTCATTTAAGATTGGTAACAAATTATCATCTGAACAACCTGATATGAAAGCAATATTAGTCTCATGCACTGTAGCCCTTGCTTTCTCCGCGGCATATTTATTCTTAAGATATGGTATTTCTAGATTCTTAGGAACATTACTAACTACCACGGTTGTTGCCGCGATTAACATTGGCTTATTTGCTTTATTGAGATTTGTAATTACTTCTAATTCCATCTTATTATCATTACCATTTGTCTTATTATTCACTCTTGCAGCCTCTATTATCTTCTTAGATAAAGAAAAAGAGATGAAGAAGGAAGACTTTACCAGAACTAGAGATTCTTCTTATGAACATCGTAATGAAATCATGGAAAAGGCTACTTCATATAGCTTTGGCGCGGTATTGATCGCTAATATCGTTGCGGTATTAATTACCATCAATTACGCTGGTATTGGTCCAAGAGGAGCCTTAGATATCTTTGGTACCGCGGCCTTAGGTGTAATTATTGCTACTGTATTAATTCCATTCTTACTTGGTCCATCTTCACAATTATTCTATAAATGGTTTAAAAAGCTTAATATTAAGGCTCCAGAACTCAAGAAGAAAAAGAAAACCAAGAAGAATAAAAATGTTAAGAAAAACTCTTCTGAACCAGAAGAAGCCATCTTTATTGGAATTAATGATTAATTGATAAAATAGGCTGCTTTTGCAGCCTTTTTGATTAAAAAGGAGGGGAAATATGGAAGAATTATTTAACCAATTATTGGATTATTATTCTTTAAGCATGGAAGAATATGATTATATTACTCGCCCTTTATCTTTTAGCGATATTCATGATCCTTATGAATTTAAAGGAATGTTAGAAGCAATTAATATCGTTAAATTAGCCATAAAAAATAAAGATAAAATTATTGTCTTTGGTGATTATGATTGCGATGGAATGATGGCCACGAGTATTGTGGCTAAATCATTTATCGATATTAATTATCCTATCGATTATTATATTCCATCACGATATCTAAATGGTTATGGTTTTAATCTAGATAAAGCCAAAGAATATATTCATAAAGGATATAAATTAATTATTACTGTTGATAATGGCATTACCGCTAATGAGGCCATTGATTATTGTATTGAAAATGGTGTCAAGGTTATTATTATCGATCACCATGAACAAGGCGATGTTCTACCTCAAGCTAATGCGATTATACATCCTCAGGTCTCAGAATTTTCTAATATCAAGACCAGTGCAGGATTTTGTAGCTTTATGTTTTCTATTGCTTTATTAAAAAGAATAAATCCATATCTATTAACTTTAGGAGCTATATCGGTTATATCTGATATGATGCCATTAAAGGAATTTAACCGTGATATCGTTAGATTAGCTACCTCTTTATATCGTAACGGTGAATATTATAATATCGATTTATTAAGAGAAGATGATGAATTTAATTATCAATCAATTGGTATGCGTATCGCTCCTAAGATTAATGCGATTGGAAGATTGGTTAAAGACGAAGAAATTAATAATTTAATTCCTTTCTTTATTAATGAAGATAAGACCTTGTTATCTAAATTATATTTCTGGATTAATGAAAATAATGAAAATAGAAAATCTATTTCCCAAAATAATGATATTAAAATAGATGAAGAAGATTTGAATAAAGATGGAATAGTTATTCTTACTCATCTAGAAGAAGGTATGCTAGGTATCATGGCTAATAAGCTATTAAATATTTATAAAAAGCCAGTAGTGGTCTTAACTTATTCTTCTTTAGATAATTCTATTTTGCAAGGATCTTGTAGAGCATTAGAAGGTTTTAACATCGTTAAATGTTTTGAAGATTTAAATGATATATTAATTAACGCTGGAGGACACGCTCTTGCGGGAGGATTGTCTTTAAAAGAAAGCGATTATAAGGAATTTAAAAGAAGATTTATCGAAGCTTGTACCTCTCATCCTCCAATGGAAAATAAAGAAAAAACCATCGAATTAAATATTCAAGATGTTAATTTATCCACTTATCGCTTAATTGAAACCTTTTCTCCATTTGGAGAAGAATGGAAATCGCCGATATTATCTTTAAAACATTTAAAGACATCGACATTTATGTATTCTAAAAATTCTGAACATATCCTAACTCCCATTGGTCAATCGGCCAAATTAGTGGGCTTTAATATGGCAAGAAAAGATATATCCAAATATCCATATATCGATGTCACTGGTAATATATCTTATTATGTCTATAAAGGATATGGCACAGTACAATTTTTGATAAAAAAATCTAAACCAAGCGAATAAAAATATATATTATATAATAAGGAAAAAGAGATGGAAGAAAAGAAAGCGTTAGTCAATGGCGGATATCCTCTACATACATTTGAGGATTTAAAAGAATTATATAGCGCCTATATCACTAATAAAGATGATTTAAAATCTATTGAATCAGCTTATCTTTTTATCTTGGAAAAGCATAAAGATCAATATCGTAAATCTGGTGAACCTTATTATCATCATCTTTTAGAAGTGGCCTACATTTTAGCGGAGCTTCATGTTGGACCTGCCACTATTGTCGCGGGATTATTGCACGATGTCGTAGAAGATACGGATACTCCATTAAGTGTCATCGAGGAGAATTGGGGATCAGATGTTAGAAAAATAGTGGATGCGGTTACTAAAATCCAAAGATTAAAATTATCTAAGAGAGATAATTCGGAATTCGAAGCCGAAGACCATAAAAAGATATTTATCGGTATGGCTCAAGATGTGAGAGTCATCATCGTTAAACTCGCGGACCGTTTACATAATTTAAGAACATTAGGTTCTTTATCTCGCGATCGACAAATTGCCTTAAGCAAAGAAACAGTGGATGTCTTTATTCCTATTGCTCACCGCTTAGGTATTAATGTCATCAAATCGGAAATGGAAGATATTTGTCTAAGATATCTAGAACCAGAAAAATATGATCATATTCAAAAATTACTGGCATCTAAATCGAAATCAAAATCTAAGTCTTTAGACGCATTAAGTAAACGAATCGCCGATGCTTTGTTTGAAAATCATATCAAATTCGAGATGAAATCAAGAATTAAATCCATCGCCTCCATCTATCAAAAGATGTATAGAAAAGGGAAAGAATTTGATGAAATATATGATATATTAGCCCTTCGTATCATCGTCGAAAGTGAACTTAATTGTTATGAAGTTCTCGGTTTAATCCATCAGATGTATCGACCAATTCCTGGTAGATTTAAAGATTATATCGCTATGCCTAAACCAAATATGTATCAATCTTTACATACTTCGATTATCTCAGGTGATGGCAATATATACGAAGTCCAAATTAGAACCAAAGAGATGGACGCTATCGCGGAAAGCGGTGTTGCTGCACACTGGGCTTATAAAGAAGGACATTATAATTCACAAAAAGAACAACAAGAAATTGAAAATCAATTGCACTGGTTTAGAGATTTTGTCTCCATGTCCGATGGTGATAATAAACCCGCGAAAGAATACATGGATAATTTAACCAATGATATCTTTAACGCTAATGTATATGTCTTCACTCCTAAAGGTAAAGTTATCGAATTACCAAAAGGCGCTACGCCACTTGATTTTGCTTATCGTATTCATTCTAAAGTTGGTGAGTCCACTGTTGGAGCTATAGTTAACGGGGCCATCGCTCCATTAAACCATGAATTACAAACCGGTGATGTCGTAGAGATTAAAACATCAAAAAATCCTCCTGGACCAAATGAGAAATGGTTAGATTTCGCAGTAACTTCATCAGCAAAATCTGCGATTAAGAAATATCTATATAAGAAGAATGCTTCTTTGATGAGAGATGAATATACCATCAAAGGGAAAGAAGCCTTATTTGATGCTTTTAAGGATCGTGGTATCACTAATGAAGCCGAAATCATGGATCTAGTGGATAATAAGAAATTATTAGACAATTTTGATATGCAAACCGTCGAGGATTTATTCGTGGCTATCGTTAATAGAAAGCCTACTGCCGGTGCGGTTATTGAATATTTAAATATCAAGCGTGATCCTCAAATATTAACCGGTAACACCAAAGTCAAACATTTTGATGGAGGTACTCCTGTATATTGTAAAGGTGTTGATAAGATTGCTATATCATTAGCATCATGTTGCAATCCTATTCCAGGTGATCAAATAATGGGTTATATCACTAGAGGTAAAGGGGTATCAGTTCATAGAATAAATTGTCCTAATATCGCTAATGAGAAAGTAAGATTAATTCCTGTATATTGGCATGATGATTTAAAAGATTCTACTTATCAAGTTGATGCCGTTATCGAAGCTAGTGATAGAGAATCTCTTGTCGCTGATGTATTAGGGATGTTTTCTAGTCAAAAATGTAGCGTCACATCACTTAATGCTAAACTTAATCCCCACACTAGAAATACCACAATCGCGGTAACGATATATGTAAGGGATGCCAAACATTTAGAGACAGTATTTTCTGCGATTTTATCACTTAAAGGCGTGATAAGAATTAATAGAATTATTCATTAATCCTATGCACTAAGTCTAGATAATATAAAGATATTATTAAATAAAAAAGCATCAGTCATTAAAAGTGACTGTTGCAATAAATCTGTCAATTAACAATTTTTTGTCAAAAAACTATAATGTTTTATTTGCTTCATGATATGCTTAAACT
>CAJOOD010000170.1 GCA_905236085.1 uncultured Bacilli bacterium | reverse complement strand
TATTTCATATGTTTAAATGACGTTTTCCACTTAAAAAATAATATATAAAATATTAATATGCAAGAAAAATAAGCCTAAACTATACTTTTGAATATTTAAAGTAAAGATTGCTATTCTCTCTTTATTTTACTTTTTTATGTCTATATTTTGAGGAACTACAATTTGTTTCTATTAATCTCACCACATTTTGATAAAGGTTTTTAAAAACTTCAATAACTTATTACCAAAGTAAAAAAAGTAATATCACACTGCTCAGTAGAAAATAGATAGGAAATATTTATTGAATAGGTTTTATATTTCTTAATCAGCGACAACTAAAAAAGTATCAAAGCCTGTTTCATTAAGGATTTTCTTAATATATGAATTGGTATTTAAAAGTTTTATCCTATCTGGATGTTCTTTAATCATGATAAGAAGGACGCGCAGACCAGCAGAAGAGATATAGTCTAGTTCTTTGCAATCGATATCAATCATATCAAAGGTATATTCTTCTTTTATCTTCTCATAAGATTGAAGTAGATTTGGAGAGGTTAATGAGTCAACTCTTCCCTTTAATTCTAAATAAAGCACATTTCCTTCTACATTATATTTCAAACCAAAATTTTTAAATTTTATTTCTGATGATTTTGTTTTATTGCCTTCTTTAATTGGGGTAATCTTCCAATAGGCCACCTTTTTCATATTATCTTTAATGGTCTCTGCCTGCTTTAAAGGTAAAGAATCAAGACTATTAATTTTAGGCATATATTCACTAACACTTAAACGTTCTGCCTTTAAGCCATGACTGGCTAGGAATTCCATCGCCTTTTTAATGCCGTTTTCCATTCCTTCTTGTGGCTTAATAGTAAGAGCGTTATTTCCAACTTTAACATCAGATTTTTCTTGCACTCTTTCTTTACTAGCCTTTAAGGCATCGTTAAAATGTTCTCCTAATATAGGCTGTAAAGTAAGGAAAAACTGTAAAGAAGTCTCCGGATCAGCGCTAAGCCAAAAACCTCCATGACGTTCAAGAAGAGATTTGATATTATCACATATAGCGCCTAATTCCGAATCAGTAAAATACATGAGCAAACCTTCTGTTAATATACAAAGCGGTCCTTCTGCTTCTATTAAAGATTGCTCTAAGGAATTACCGTTTGTGGCGTCCACTCCATGAAAATGGACTAAGTTTTTCTTGTTATCATCAATTAAATTAGTAACCGCTGGTTCAGCCTCTAAAATAACTGCAGGTAGATCTAAACCATAATAAGAAATACCTTTTTCCGCGAAAGATTTGGCCCTTGGCATATAGCCACATGGTAAATCCACAATAGTCTTGGCTTTACTATCTAAGGCGATTTGTTCACAAGTCAAATAACGAGTCTCTAACATAATCGCACTATTTAACATCATTTCTTTAGAGATTTTAAAAGAAGCGCTATTTTGGGTAGCGTCGTATTGTAAATGAAGACTATCAACAATCTTTTTAGCGTCTTCATATCCCATAGAGGATAGTTGATATACTGTCATTTTAGCAGTTGATGAAACAGGATTGACTCGTTCTAATAAACTTAAATCGAAAACATTTTCTTTCATAAGATAATTCCTTTTTTATTGAGATTGGCGATATAATTTATAACATTATTTATCTAAAATATGACCTCTAGAAACATATTATCACTATCTATGATCGTATTCATTAATTAATTGATATCTACATAACCAATATTAAATAAATTAGAAATGTTGCTGAATAACATATTTTCATTATGCTTATCAAAAATTATTAGCGACGCTTAGATAATCAAACGCAACCACAATGTCGTTTTTATATGAGCACCCGCTTGTTTGACTCATTCTTTGTTTATGAATATTTAGGATGATTAAGCAAGTTTATATTTCTTCCCCTTTGTTAATAATCCGTTATCATTAACGGCGCCTTCTTTTGCTAATTGAGACAAAATTACACTAACGGTGCTTCTATTGACTTTTATATTTTGAGCAATTTCACTATGATTTTACTTCAATAATCACTATTAGAATTTTCTTTTGTTGATTCAACAAAGGAAATGTTTAAAGTGGTTATTTCTGGATTAAATGATTCAACAAATGTCGAATCAGGTATATTAAGTTCTCTGGCTCGATTAATCATATTAGGAATACCTAAACCACCTTTGTCACCTATTCTTAGCAAATGGAGTAGATTCATCAATCCCTCATTTCTTGGATCACTAACACTTCCTCTTAAAGCTTGATTTAAAGGAAGGCGCATTCTTTCAGCATTACGGATTTTTAAATGATTGTCTTCATATTTGATGTATACACCAGTAGGAAGGAAATAATCACAATTATTTATCGCATTGGCGATACCTTCTCTAATAATTTCAAGAGCCAGTTTATCACCAATATCTTCATAATTATTGTCGATCTTAAATTTGCTTGGTAAGTAAGGGGTTAATTTCGCCATTACGTTTGTAATAAAATCAAAAAACATTGCCACTCCAAGATAAAATAGAGGCTTCATAACGATAATCCCACCTTGATGTCTTGGTGATATTTTCTTGATAATCTAGATTATATAATTTGTTAAAATTCAATTTATTTGTTGCAAATTATTTGTTATTTGTTGCAAATTATTTGTTATTTGTTATTTCCAGCGTGGAATTGAACGAGAAATAAAACCGTTGTTAAATGGAGGGATATCTATTATTAACGGCTTCTAGGGCTTATTTTTATAAGCCTTTATTAAGTAAGTATTAATTATTAAATCTTAGATATCAAAGCTGTTATATGACGCAAAAAGAGCCTAAAAATAATAAAAACCGCAGGAACTTGACTTCCTAACGGCGTTTTTTCGTGCGTGTATTTATAACTAAACTTTGATACAAATGCAACACACCTACTTTTATTTAGCCTCTTCTTTGATTTCATAACCCTTATTGAAGATAAAGGTTATTGATTTCTTATCTACCACTGCCTTATCGATAATGGAATTCCTTAGAAT
>CAJOOD010000169.1 GCA_905236085.1 uncultured Bacilli bacterium | reverse complement strand
GTCAAAAAGAGACAAAATTATATATTTATAACAAATAATTCTTATTTCTTAAATATTTAGGGAAATGATTCTTGATAAGATTATTGCTAGCTTTAGCAAAAGAAAGATTGATATCTTTATATGTTAATAATATCATCCCATCATCAACATCCGTCTTAATGGTGTTACCTTTTAAATACGATATTAATTCATCCTTATTTAAATTATATATATTTATATAGCAAGAATTATCTAAATAATGAGCGAGATGATAATCATATATATCATCTTTTCCTTTTCTTTCTTTAATTTTTAGCCCATATCGCAATATATGAAGATTTTTAATCTTAACATCTTTAGGTAAATAGAAATAATAATCTCCATATTTCTTGATATATTTATCATCTAAATTATCTAGAGTGTGAGCGATTTTATAATTGTAAACAATTTCAATATCGTGACCTGGCTTATTAACTAGACAAAAATAATGTCCTTCTCCTGGAAATAGGTGAGGGAATAAATGATATCCATATCTAAGCTTATCATCTTGATATAGCATGGATTTATCGATATCGACATCTAATAATTTAGCGTCACTGTTTCTTAATAAATAATCAATAATTTCTTCATCTTCTTCATAAGAATAAGAGCAAGTTGAATATATTAAAGTTCCACCTTCTTTTAGCATATAATAAGCATATAAAATTAATTCTTTTTGAATTTGGGCAAATTTTTCAACCTTATTAATGGACCAATCATTTTTCATCTCTTCATCTTTTCTAAACATTCCCGATCCAGAACAGGGAGCATCTAAGATGATTTTGCTAAAATAATTAGGATAATCCTTATAAATTTTAGATATATCATTATTGATAATTAAAGTATTTCCTATACCCATTCTTTCTATATTATTTAATAATATTGCGGCCCTAGAATTAGATATATCGTTAGAGACAATCACTCCTTCATTATTCATTAATAAAGCCGCTCCAACACTTTTACCTCCAGGAGCAGCGCACATATCTAAAAGGATATCATTAGAATTAGGATTTAATAGATAAGATATCATCATCGCAGAAGGTTCTTGTAGATAATAACAACCCATCTCATGATAGATATGCTTACCAAATTGATATATATCTTTATCAAATATATAGCCATTAGGGACAAATGGATGTCTGATTAAATTAGGAAATTCTTCTTCAAATCTTTCTTTAGATATCTTATTGGTGTTTAACAATAATCCATGCTTACTAGTAAGAGAAAAAGAAGATATTAATTTATCTATTTCCTCTTTGGATAAATATTTCTCTAACGATTTTTCAAAATCCATATTAATAGTTTACTATTAGATTTAAAAGTGTGGTAATATTATTATTGTTTTTCATATAGGAGAGAAAATACTATGCGAATGGTAGATTTAATTATTAAAAAAAGAGATGGTGGAGAATTATCAAAAGAAGAAATAAATTATTTTATCAAAGGTTACACCAATGGTGAAATACCAGATTATCAAGCTTCCGCCTTTACTATGGCCGTTTTATTTAAGGGAATGAGTGATGAAGAAACCGCTTATTTATGCGATGCCATGGAACATAGTGGAGATACGATTGATCTAAGTGAAGTCGATGGAGTAGTCGTCGATAAACATTCCACAGGTGGAGTTGGTGATAAAACATCACTAGTCGTCGGCCCATTAGTGGCCTCATGTGGTGCTAAGATAGCTAAGATGTCAGGTAGAGGCCTAGGTCATACAGGTGGCACATTAGATAAAATGGAATCTATTCCTGGTATGAGAATTAATCTATCTAAAGATGAAATGATTGCCCAAGTGAAAAAAATAGGAATAGCTATCCTAGGCCAAAGCGCTAATCTGGTGCCCGCTGATAAGAAATTATACGCTCTTAGAGATGTTACTGGTACGGTAGAATCTATACCATTAATCGCCTCATCAATTATGTCAAAAAAATTAGCATCAGGCTCAAATTGCATCTTATTGGATGTCAAATTTGGTAGCGGTGCCTTCATGAAAAATATCGATTCAGCTCGTCTATTGGCCTCGAAGATGGTCGCTATTGGTAATGGCTTAGGAAGAGATACGAGAGCGATATTAACCGATATGAGACAACCTCTTGGTTTAGCGGTGGGTAATGCTTTAGAAGTTAAAGAAGCAATCGATACATTAAATGGACATGGACCAAGAGATTTCCAGGAATTATGTTTAGAAGCTTCGTCTATTATTTTAGAACAAGCTAAAATTGTTAAATCTAAGGATGAAGCTAGAGAAATATTATTAGAAAAGATTACAAGTGGGGAAGCTTTAAATAAATTATGTGAATTTGTTGCATCTCAAGGTGGAGATCCATCTTATATCAGACATCCAGAAAAATTCGAATTATCTAAGACCATCGAAGATGTATATAGTGAAAAAGAAGGCTATATCGAAGAAATTAATTGTCTTGAAATAGGGGAATCAGCGATGAGATTAGGTGCAGGTAGAGAAACCATGGAAGATGTCATCGATATGTCCGCGGGTATCGTTTTAAATAAAAAAGTGGGCGATTATGTTAAAAAAGGTGAAAAATTATGCACCATCCACACCAATAAGAAAGATTATTTAAAAATCAAGCAAGATATTCATGATTCCTTTAAAATATCAGAGGAGGAAATCAAAATACCTCCAGTGGTTCATGAATATATTCATTAATTATAAAAAAATAGCCCCAGTGGCTATTTCTTTTTCTTTAATGAGGCTAAATCAGTCGTGCGCTTAATCCCTTTAAGTCTTTTATAATTCTCATCTAAAGCCATTTGATATTTAGACATAGAATTTTCTGATAATTTATAAAATGACATATTTTTAATCTGATTGGGTAGATATTGTATCTTCTCCCATAAATCAGGTCGATCATAAGGATATGAATCTTCTTCTTTAGCGTTGACTCTTGTTAATCTAAGATAATCTAAGACATCTAATGGATGCTCTTTAGCGTAATTATAAGCATCTTCCACGGATAAGGCTGCAGTTTTAGATTTAGGAGATAAGGCTAAATCACATACGGCGAAGCCTAAAGGAATAATAGCTTCAGGAAATCCAACATCTTTTGCAGTAGCAATTGCGTTATGAACTCTATCCACCGCGGCGGGATTAGCTAGTCCAATATCTTCATAAGCAGTTACGATTAATCTACGAGCAATAGATTCTAAATCATTAGATACACACAATCTAGCTAGATAATATAAAGCGGCATCGACATCGCTTCCACGAATAGATTTTTGTAAAGCCGAGACATTATCATAATGTTCGTCTTCATCTTTATCCATGGAATAATTAGGGACTTTGATGATGTCTTCGACATCTTTTAAGGAATATTCCTTTTTAGAATGCATGGCAAGAACTTCTAAATAATTAAGAGCGAAGCGCATATCTCCGCCGGCACATCTAGCGATATATTTTAAAGCATCATCCTCAATTTTAATCGCTTCATTAATGCCATCACTAGAATGTAAACCTCTAATTAATCCCTGATATATTTCTTCTTCTTTTAGATGTTTAACTTCTAATAGATGAACTCTAGAACGGATAGCTTTATTAATCGATATATATGGATTAGCGGTGGTCATACCTAATAAATAGATAGAGCCATCTTCAATATATGGTAATAATATATCTTGCTTATCTTTATTTAAGCGATGTACTTCATCCATGATGATAAAGGCTTCAGAGAATAATTTAGCTTCTTCAATAGCCATTTCTAAATCTTTCTTATTAGAAGTCACAGCGTTTAATTTGATATATTTTACTCCCATCGTATTAGCGTAAGCTTCCGCGATTGTAGTCTTACCACATCCTGGAGGACCAAAGAAAATAATAGAAAACATCGTTTTGGTTTCTATTGATTTCCTTAAAAAGCCATTTGGACCCACTAAGTCGACTTGTCCAATGACCTCATCTAAGGTTTTTGGTCTTAATTTATATGCGAGAGGTTGATTAAATTTCATATTTCGTTTTTTGATTATATCAATTTATCAATAAATTTGCTATATTAGTAATCGATTTATGAAAGTAATTTTACAAACCGTTAACTCAGCGAGTGTTAGAATAAATGATAAATTGGTGGCCTCCATTGCTAGAGGATATCTCCTTTTAGTGGGCTTTGGTGATGGAGATAATGAGGCTACATGTGATTTAATGGTCGATAAGATATTAAAATTAAGATGTTTTGCTGATGAGAATAGAAATATTAATTTAGATATTGAAACCATTAAAGGAGAAATATTATCTGTATCGCAATTTACCTTATATGCCAATACTTCAAAAGGAAGAAGACCATCATTTATCGATGCCCTTAATCCGAGCGAAGCATCGAGATTATATGATTATTTTAATGAAGAATTAACTATTAGATATAATCATCATATCGAAACCGGTATCTTTGGAGCGGATATGAAAGTAGAATCCATTAATGATGGTCCTTTTACTCTCATATTGGATAGTGATAATTTATGGAAAAAAGAGTACTAGTGGGACTTTCTGGAGGCGTGGACTCCGCGGTCGCGGCCTATTTATTGCAAAAACAAGGCTATGATGTCACCGCCTGTTTTATGCGAAATTGGGACGCTCTGGCTAATAATGATTATCTAGGTAATCCCACTTTAAATCAAAATCAATGTCCACAAGAAAAAGATTGGGATGATGCTTGTTTAGTGGCTAAAAAATTAAATATCCCCATCCTTAGAATAGATTTTGTGAAAGAATATTGGGATTATGTCTTTACATATTTCTTAAAAGAATATGAAGAAGGAAGAACACCTAATCCAGATATATTCTGCAATAAATATATTAAATTTGATGCTTTTTTAAATTTCGCTAAAGAAAAAAGTTTTGATATTATCGCTATGGGGCATTACGCTAAAAAAGAAAATAGAGATGGCTTAGCCTATTTATTAAAATCATTTGATCAAAATAAAGATCAAACATATTTCTTATCGCAGATATCTCAAGAACAATTATCACATGCCTTATTCCCTTTAGGGGATATTGCAAAAAGTGAAGTTAGAAAAATAGCTCACGAACTAGATCTAGAGAGTGTCATGGATAAAAAAGATAGCACAGGAGTATGTTTTATTGGAGAAAGAAATTTTAAAGAATTCTTAAAAAATTATCTTCCCGCTAATAAAGGCGATATTGTTGATATTGAAAAAAATAGAATTATTGGTCATCACGAAGGCTCCATGTATTACACTATTGGACAAAGAAAAGGTCTTAATATAGGTGGAATATCTGGAGAAGAAGCTAAAGGCTGGTTTGTGGTTAAAAAGGATGTAAAAAAGAATATTGTTTATGTTGCTTCTGGCGATGAAAATAAATATTTATATTCTACATCATGTATCATAGATACTTTGAATTTCATCACCTATAAGCCTCAAGAAGGCGCTTCTATTATGGCTAAATTCCGTTATAGACAAAAAGATAATCCTGTTCATATTCACTATTTAAATGATAATAGATTAGAAATTATCTTCGATGAGCCTTATAAATCCGTTACGACTGGTCAAGCATGTGTATTATATGATAAAGATGTATGCTTAGGTGGAGGACTGATAAAAGAAGTCTATCAAGATGGTAGGAGAATAGATATATGAGCCGATATGTATTAATAAAAGGAATAGAAGATGATATCAATATAAAGATTTACGGCTTTATTGAATTAATGATGTTAGTGATGAATAAAGGTAAGGCAATATCTAACTTAGTCTATAAGGCAAACATCAAAGGAGAAGATATCATCGATTTAGTGAATAAATATCATTTTCCTATGGATGATTATCAAATGATTAATCCAAACAATATCTACGAATTGACCGCTTTTGATGATTGAGGGATTATAAAATCCTAATGGATAGCCAAAAACATTATGACTTGTCAATAATTTAAAATAAAACCTTAACAATATTACCTTTAGTGTTCCATCACCCTTAATATCAATTGTTATCAAACCTTATCAATGATAAAATTAATCCAATTGAATATTAAGGATGTCATTTAATGATTTATGAATGCTG
>CAJOOD010000168.1 GCA_905236085.1 uncultured Bacilli bacterium | reverse complement strand
TGATGTTTATTGAATAAGAGAAAGAGTCTTATTTTTTAAAGAAACTAGTTTCAATTTTTAAAACTGGAATTTAGTTTTTCATTTCATCTTTTATTCAAAAGAATTAAAATCTAAAATCACAAAATCTCACCATTAATGTAATTGCTGATATAAGATCAATTATTTCATTGAACTTATGGCCGACATTAAAAAATATCTATCATTTTAAGGATTAATGAAAATGTATTTAGCATAATAGTTTTGTAATATTCTTGATTTATTGCTAAAATTTCACTGTATCAAAGGAGATTGTTATGAAGATTAGAAAAATTGCTCTTGTTACCTTATTAGTAAGTGTTTCTTTATTAGCCTCTTGCAATAATGGAAATACCAATTCACAAAAAAATCTTTATAAAGACGAAGAAAAATATGAGGATAAAGAAACTGATGTTTATCAAACTTCTGATGCCACACCATCAAGTAAATATAATTTAAGATTTTATGAAAAGACACCTCATGTTCCTTATGTCGATGTGCAGGACTTTTTTAAAACATTCTTTAGCCATGATGATTACACATTAACTAGAGATGATTATATTTATGTTTTAAAAAATAACCGTGATAGCGTGATACAAATGGATTCTAAATATAATGTCTTAACTTTAAAATACGCTCATGAATTTAGTGACCATAAACAATCCATTCAAACCACAGGTTTATCATTTTTAAAAGTCACCGATGTAACTATCAGTGGCTACGCTGATAAAATCATTCCATTAGATAATTATGGTATTGATATTCATTCAGAAGATGATAAAGCCTATATGCCATTATCATTTTTATCATTAGTCGCGGGTGGTTCTTGGTTATATAACATTATATATAACGGCAAAGATATTTATGTTTATGACCGACAAGGTCTTCTTTCTGATGGAGTATCTCGAGATATAACTTATTATGGAGATGCCTATACTTCCTCTTTAACTGATTATTCCACCCCAAGATATCAAGATGTCGCAGAATATACCTATGGACAACTATGCTGCACTTTTGATCATTTCCGTGGTTATACTTCTCAATTAGTCTTTGGTGATAATAATTTACTAACCATAGGCACGAATGGCATTTTAGAAGAATATTATCCAAATATTAAAAGCTTATTATTATCTTTAGATAAAAAAGAATATTACGCTGGCTATAATTTATTACTTGCTGGCATGTTTGATGGCGGTCACACTCTTACTTTAATGGGTTCTGAAGATCCAGACTATGGTTTAAACTGTATTTCTAATAATTTAGATACAGAAAAATATGCTTCAGAAATTGATTTTTACACACATAAATTCATCGAACCGCTTATTTTATTACAAACTCGCGGCTTATTTTATGGTGCTCAAAAAGCCTCTATCTTCCCTTATGTACCTCAAGTAAGCCCAAACATAGATCCAAAATTAAATTATTATTATTTTGATGAAAGCACTAAGACTGCTTATGTTGGCTTTGATAATTTTAATGTCGATGAAAATGCCTGGAATGAATTCTATAAAAATAAAAAAGATCCGAGCCAAGCACCAGTTGAAACCGACACTTATGCTTATATTAGATCCTGTTTCTATCAAGCCTTAGATGATAGAGCCGAGAATTTAGTTTTAGATTTAACCACAAATGGTGGAGGATCTTCATCAGCTTTATTAGGTATTATGGGTTTATTCAATAAAGGCAAATCCTATATGGGAATGAATAACACACAAAACCGTTCAAGAACCACTGAATATTGTGATGTAGATATTAATTTAGATGGTAAATGGGATAATTTAGATGTCGAAGAAGCCTCTAAATTTGATTTCAATTTTGGAGTAATGACATCTAGAATATCATTCTCTTGTGGCAATTTATTGCCTTCTTTATTAAAAGAACTCGGTATTAAAATTATCGGTGAAAGAAGTAGCGGAGGTAGTTGCTCTATTGTCTTAAATAGCACTTGTGATGGTTTAGTTTTTGCTCATTCTTCAGAACTTTGCTTAAGTAACGCGAATGGTGAAAATATCGATTCTGGTATTCCGGTAGATTTACAACTTAAAGTAGTACAAGATGAAACTAATCCCGCTATTATTCATCTAGATGAATTCTATGATTTACCGGCGATTGGTAATTATTTATCAACAGTTTATTCCGAATAATATATGAAGATATATTGGTCGATGAATTGAATATATCGAAATGATAGCCTCATTAAAGCACTAGTGGTGGACTCTGCTTCCGCTTTATCGTTATGGTTTATATCTTTTAATATTCTTACTATTTTGCGATAAAACCAATATAATTTTGACTTTTTGCAGTTAAGGGAAGCAGTATTTAAATAAAGTCTCGATTCAGTCGAGATTTTTTATAATCACACCCCTTTATATTGT
>CAJOOD010000167.1 GCA_905236085.1 uncultured Bacilli bacterium | reverse complement strand
TTCACTGTTTATAACTTATCATAATCGAGTAAATATTGCAATAATAGTCGAGTAAATATCTAATTTTTAATCGAGTAAAAAATAAGTGTTTGGTCGAGCAAAAGAATTTATGACTTAGATAGAAGCATAATATTCTTACAAAACAATGAGCTTTTTATTTAGTATGCTCTAATGAATAGACTAGATAAGGATGATTTTATTGATAAAATTATCTATTAACCGTCACAAACTAAATTAATTTTTGTTTTTGTGACACATTATGATAAAAATAATTCTTTCTTGTTAAGTAGAAAATCTGTGATATTAATATGAGTAATACCATCTCTTGACATGTCGAAATCATCAAGTGAAAGAATATATCCGTTATAAATTAACTTTGAAATACATAGGTCTCTTTCAATCATATTTTCTCATTTTTCATAGAATTCTATGCTTTTTTCGATAAAAAAATTATAAAGGAATGGTTTGTTTTTGATTAGTGAGTAAATAGATGAGTAGTGGGATTTTGTTTTGAACTAAACAAAACATTTTGTATAATAAGATTGAGCAAGATACCTTGCTCCTCCCATTAAATTTCCAAATTGTAAATTGTTAATATGGGAGAGGGTAATAATTGTTATATCTTTTAAAATCTAGGATAAATATTAGCTCAGCACTTTAATATTTAAGGGGGTGCAATCGATGAAATCGCGTTTTAAATTAATAAATGGTGTAGGACTTTTTGCATTTTTGCTTACTGGTTGCTGCACTGGAAGATGTTCTTGTAGTAAAAAAGTTGATTTTCCTGAACTCGTCGTTACCTTTGATACCCATGGTGGTAATGAGATCTCTTCACAGAATGTTAAATATGCTGGTAAGGTGACAAAACCCGAAGATCCGACACGACTCGGCTATGATTTTGTTGGTTGGACATATAAAGGCGAAGAATGGTCGTTTATCGGCTACTCCGTCACCGAAGATATGACTTTGGACGCCAACTGGAACATCATTACTTATAACATTACCTACGATTTAAATGGTGGTTCTTTAGAAACAGATAACCCATCAACTTATACAGTGGAAGATGCTATTGAACTTAATAATCCCGTTAAGACAGGCTATATCTTTACTGGCTGGACTAGTAATGGCTCGTCAATAGCGTCGATTCCCGCGGGAAGCACAGGCGATTTAGCTTTAACGGCCAATTGGCAATTAGGTAGTTTCAAAGTCGATGTCATCGTTAGTGATACCTCATTAGGATCAGTCACTGGTCAAGGCACATATGACTTTGGAAGCAGTATCACCTTAACAGCTTCTCCCACAATTGATAATGTCTTTAAAGGCTGGTATGCCGATAGTGCTTTGACAACATTATTAAGCGTCGATAATCCATACACTTTCAATCTAGAATCCGAAGGCATGACAATCTACGCTAAATTCCTCACCAAAGCCTGGAATACCGCCCATGGTGTTATTCCATCATTATCTGAAGATGGTAAGACCATGACCTATGGTTTATATCCACAAACGTATGTGAGTGATACTTTATTAATCTCATCATTAAATGCATTAATGGCCGAAGCCAATGGTTGGTATTTTTATAACGATGAATATTATGCTAAATTAACCGCTACACCATATAGTTCCGCTTCTAGATTTAGCGATGGCACAACTATCGAAAGTCATACGGAATATTGGTTTAGATGTGAGCCTATTACTTGGAATGTTTTATCAAATGATGATGGTAAATATTACATTCTCTCAAATGTTCAATTAGATACCCATCTCTACAATGATAATTATTACGGCGAAGTGGACGGACATTATGCCAACAATTACGAATATTCAGAGATGCGTTCATGGCTTAATGATGATTTCTATAAAGCGGCTTTTGCGTTAGATAATAGTCATATTTTAACGTCAACCGTTGATAATAGTGCGGCTACGACAAATGCCACAAGTAATCCCTATGCTGGCCATAGCACTGAAGATAAAATCTTCTTACCAAGCTATCAGGATTATATCAACACCGAATATGGCTTCCCTTCATCCGCTGATGGAACCGCTTCAAGATATTGCAAATCGACTGATTGGGCAAGAGCAAAGGGAGCTTATCATACTGCATCCAGTGGCTGGTATTGGACACGTTCTCCGAGCAGTAGTAACCCCAACCATATGTGGTACATTGATTCTGATGGCTACCTTCATAGCGACATTGTTAATCTCGACGAT
>CAJOOD010000166.1 GCA_905236085.1 uncultured Bacilli bacterium | reverse complement strand
TTAAGAGGAAAAAAGAAAAATGAAAAAAGTGTTCGAATTAGAATTCGAAGGAAAGACATTCAAAGTAGAGACTGGCGAAATCGCTAAACAAGCCGATGGCGCAGCATTTGTTAGATTTAATGAAACAGTAGTTCTTTCCACAGTCTGTGCCTCAGACTTACCAAAAGAAGGCGACTTCTTCCCACTTACCGTACAATATGAAGAAAAACAATATGCCGTAGGGAAGATTCCAGGCTCATTCTTACGTAGAGAAGGAAGAGCAGGTGAACATGCCACCTTAACCGCACGATTAATCGACCGTCCAATTAGACCTATGTTCGCGGATGGTTTTAGAAACGAAGTACAAATCGTTAACACCGTTATGTCAGTCGATCCTGATGCTTCTCCTGAAATGGCGGCTATGTTAGGCTCATCTTTAGCCTTATGTATCTCCGATATTCCATTTGATGGCCCTATCGCTGGAGTATATGTTGGTAGAGTTGATGGTAAATTAATCATTAACCCAACCCAAGAAGAATGGGAAAAATCCGATATTAAAGTGACTGTTGCTGGTAGTAAAGACGCTATTAATATGGTCGAAGCGGGGGCTGATCAAGTCCCAGAAGAAGAAATGCTTGATGCTTTAATGTTTGGTCATGAAGCCATTAAGAAATTATGTGATTGGCAAATTGAAATCGCTAAAGAAATTGGCAAAGAAAAAAGAGAAGTCGAATTATATAAGATTGATGAAACTTTAGAAAACGATGTCACCTCTAGAGCTAAAGATAGATTAGTTAAAGCTATTTCTATCTTTGATAAATTAGAAAGACAAGATGCCATCGCTGCGATTGAAGATGAAATCTTAGAAGATTATGATAATCGCACCTATGAAAATGAAAAAGAACATCAAAAAGCCATGTCTATGGTTAATCAAGTCTTAGAAGGCTTAGTCGCTAATGAAGTTAGAAGATTAATCACTGAAGAAAAAATTAGACCAGATGGTAGAAAAGTTGATGAAATTAGACCATTAGACGCTCAAGTTGATTTACTTCCAAGAGTCCATGGTTCAGCGATGTTTACTAGAGGACAAACCCAAGTTATTGCGATTACGACCTTAGGCGCCAAATCTGATGAACAATTATTAGACAATTTAACTGAAGAACCTACCAAGAGATGGATGCATCACTATAACTTCCCACCATATTCTGTTGGTGAAGTGGGTAGAATGGGTTCTCCAGGTAGAAGAGAAATCGGTCATGGTGCTTTAGGTGAAAGAGCCTTAAGTTATGTCATTCCAAGTGAAGAAGAATTCCCATATACCATTAGAACAGTCGCGGAAGTATGTGAATCAAATGGTTCATCTTCGCAAGCTTCCATCTGTGCATCTTGTATGTCACTTATGGCTGCAGGTGTACCAATTAAAGCTATGGTCTCTGGTATTGCGATGGGCTTAATATCTTCTGGTCCATTAGATGATGAACATCCATATACCATCTTAACCGATATCCAAGGTCTAGAAGATCACTTCGGTGATATGGACTTCAAAGTCGCCGGTACAGAAAAAGGTATTACCGCCTTGCAAATGGATATTAAGATTAAAGGTGTCACGAGAGATGTCTTATCTAAAGCCTTAGCGCAAGCCCATACCGCAAGAGCGGAAATTAGAGAAGTCATGGCTAAAGCTATTGATAAACCAAGACCAGATGTTGGTAAATACGCTCCTAAGATGACCACATTCATGATTGATCCTGATAAGATTAGAGAAGTAATTGGAACAGGTGGTAAGGTCATCAATGATATCATCGCCCAATGTGATAATTGTAAGATTGATATTGAAGATAACGGACAAGTTACCATCTATCATATGGATAGAGATGTCATCAACAAAGCGAAAAATATTATTGAAAATATAGTTAAAGAAGCCAAAGTTGGTGAAATATATGAAGGTGAAGTCACTAGAGTCGAAGATTATGGAGCCTTCATCAATCTGTTTGGAAATGTTGACGGGTTATGTCATGTCTCTAGATTAGGTTGGGGATATATCTCTAAAGCCTCTGATATCGTTAAAGTTGGCGATAAATTAAAAGTCAAAGTCATCGAAATCGATGAAAAAGGCAAAGTAAAAGTATCACATCGCGAATTCGAAGAGAAAAAAGAAGGCGAAGAAGATATTAAACCTGAACCAAGTAAGAAGAAGATTGATTCCTTCTTCAAAGGCCCTAAAAAATTCAAAAAATAAGATAAAAAATTAAGGATGATTTGCTTTTAAGTAAATCTTCCTTTATTTTATAAGTAGTGGGGAGCATAAATAATATGAAATATGATGTTTTAGTCCTCGGCGCAGGCGCTGTTGGAGCGATGATCGCTCGTAATTTAAGCCGCTACGAATTAAAAGTGGCCGTATTAGAAAAAGAAAATGATGTGGGAAATGTCACTTCTATGGCTAATTCCGCTATCGTTCACTCTGGCTATGACCCTGTTCCAGGAACCAATAAAGCTAAATTTAATGTCCTAGGCAATAAGATGTTTGATGAAATCGCTGATGATTTAGATGTCCATTTCTCTAGATGCGGCTCATTAACTGTCGCCTTATATGATGAACAATTAAAAATCTTAGATGATTTAGCCAAACGTTCTAAAGAAAACGGCGTAGAAGTTAAGATTCTTTCTAAAGAAGAATTATTAGCCATGGAACCTAATATTAATCCCGAAGCTAAAGGAGCATTATTCGCTCCAACTGCGGGAATTATTGACCCATTTAATCTCGTCGTTCATGCCATGGAAAATGCTGTTGATAATGGAGTGGAATTATATCTTAACGAAGAAGTCGTTGATATTAAAAAAGATAATCAAGATATTAAAGTTATCACTAGAAGTGGAAAAGAATATATCGCTAAAATAGTCATCAATGCCACTGGTTTAGCAAGTGAGAAAATTACTAATCTCGTCGAAGAAACTGATTGGCATATCACTCCTAGAAAAGGTGAATATTTTGTTTTAGACCATTATAAGAGAGGTCTAGTTAATCATACCATCTTCCCTTTACCATCAGAAAAGGGCAAAGGTATCTTAGTAACTATGACCACATCAAATAATTATTTATGTGGACCATCAAGTGAATCCATAAATGAATTAGATGATTTTTCTTGCGATGGACCAACATTAGCTAATGTTAGAGCTTCAGCCTTAGAGATGGTTCCATCCATCCCGTTTAATCAAGCCATTAGATGTTTTGCGGGCTTAAGAGCGACATGTACAAGACATGATTTTGTCATTGAATTTGCTAAAACATTACCTAATTTTATCATCCTTGGAGGTATAGAATCTCCAGGATTAGTCTCATCTCCTGCGATTGGTAAATATGTTGTCGAAGAGATGGTAGGAAAATTAGTGGAATTAAAAGAAAAATCTAATTATAATCCTCGCGTAAAAAGATACATCAGACCTAAAGAATTATCTTTAGAAGAAAGAAATGAATTAATTAAAAATAATCCTACATACGCTCATATATTATGTTCATGTGAACAAGTTAGTGAAGGAGAGATGCTTGATGCTTTATCTAGAAGTGTTCCTCCTAGAAGTGTCAAAGCCATGAAAAAAAGAGTGAGAGCCGGTTTTGGTAAATGTCAAGGTGGCTTTTGCCAACCTCATGTCGTTAATTTATTAGCCAAACATTATCATCTATCTCCTTTAGATATCCCATATGATTCCATAAATTCAAAAATTATTATCGCTAGATTAAAGGAGGGCAAATAAATGGTAGAACGTGATTTAGTCATCGTTGGTGGCGGTTCCGCTGGGATGGCCGCGGCGATTCAAGCCCATAAAGATGGTATAAAAGATATCCTTATCTTAGAAAAAGATCCTTATCTAGGTGGTATTTTAAATCAATGCATTCATAACGGCTTTGGTTTAACCGAATTTAAAGAAGAATTAACCGGACCAGAATATCTCACTAGATTCGCTAATCAAGTTAAAGAATTAGGTATTGAATATAAGACTCAAGCCATGGTCTTAGATATATCTAAAGATAAAGTTATCACCTATTCTAGCGTTGAAGATGGCGCGGTAGAAATCAAGGCTAAAGCTGTAATTTTAGCTACTGGCTGTTATGAAAGAAATGCTGGAGCAATTCAAATTCCTGGCGATAGACCTTCTGGAGTTATCACCGCTGGTACAGCCCAAAAATATCTTAATTTAGAAGGATATTTAGTCGGTAAAAGAGTCTTAATTTTAGGCTCTGGGGATATCGGCTTAATCATGGCGAGAAGAATGACTTTAGAAGGGGCAAAAGTTCTCGCTGTATGTGAGATTATGCCATATTCTAACGGCTTAAACCGTAATATTGCTCAATGTCTTAACGATTATAATATTCCTTTATATCTATCGCATTCTGTATCTAAAGTTATCGGTAAAGATAGAGTTGAAAAAGTAATAGTTTCTAAAGTTGATGATAAGATGAGATTTATTCCTGGAACGGAAATGGAATTTGAATGCGATACTTTATTATTATCTATCGGTTTAATTCCTAATGTTAATGTCATCAATAATACCGGAGCGGAAATCTCATCCACGAAAGGAACTAAAGTAGACGAACATATGCAAACATCTATTCCTGGTTTATTTAGTTGCGGTAATTGTCTACATGTGCATGATTTAGTCGACTTCGTCTCTCAAGAAGGACGTGCCGCTGGCCATGGAGCGGCCTTATATATTAAAGGATTATTAGAAGGAAAAGAATATATCAAAGTCAATCCAGGTAATGGAATTGGTTATGTCGTTCCTCAATATATCGAAAAAAATAATCAAGAAGATATCGCTCTTAAATTTAGAGTTAGAAAACCAATTAAAAATGTCGATATCATCATCGAATCCAATAATGAAGTGATTAAAAAATTACCTAAATTAGTAATGATTCCTTCGGAAATGGAAAATATCAAACTTCCTGCTTCATTAATGGAAAAGATTAAACAAGGTGATTTAAACGTCTATTTAAAGGAGAAAGAATAAAATGAGAGAATTTGTTTGTATTGTTTGTCCACGTGGTTGCCATCTACAAATTGATGATGAATTAAATGTCACCGGTAATTCTTGTAAAAGAGGGGAGATTTACGCGAAAAACGAAGTAACCGACCCGAAAAGAAGTGTCACATCAACGATGCGTGTTATCAATAGAGAAGAATGTGTCGTATCGGTAAAAACCGTACCAGAAATTCCTAAAGATAAGATATTCGATGTCATGGATGAGATAAATAAAACCATGTTAAAAGCTCCTTTAAAAATAGGGGATATCGCGATTGAAAATGTCGCTAATACGGGTTCAAATATCGTTGTTTGTCGCGATATCGATTAATTCAATAATCTAAACAGTCTAGGGTGATATGCTTATCACCCTTTTTATTGATTTTGGACATAACTTTTTACACAATTTTTTAAAAAATATATTTTTCAATTAGTTATATTAATATATAATCTAATTAGTCCTAACGATAGTCAATTCATGATATGAGGTGATTTTTATGAGCGATAAGATAAGAATATTTGCTTTAGGTGGTTTAGATGAAGCAGGAAAAAATCTAACAGTCATCGAAATTAACGATGATATTTTTGTTCTCGATTGCGGACTTAAATACCCTAATAAGAATACTCCTGGTATTGATTGTATTATTCCTAATCCTGATTATCTTGTGAAGAATAAAGATAGAGTTAAATGCTATATTATCACCCACGCTCATACAGAACAAATCGGCGCTCTACCTTATTTTTATCGTAAAGTACCCGCGCCTATTTATACCACAAAAGCCACCGCTAATATCATAGAAATAGTCGCTCCTCCAATTGATAAAAAAATTAAATACGATTATGTATTTGTTAAGCCAACATCTAATATTATTATCGCTAATAGAGAATTTAGATTATTTCAAACATGTCATAATACTCTAGATTCCTTTGGTCTAGCCATATCGACTGATAAGGGATATATCGTCTATACCGGTGAATTTATTGTTGATCATGAAAAGAAATATTCTTGCTTTAATTTTGATATGCCTGCTTTAGCTAAGATTTCTGATTCAGAAACCTTCCTCCTTTTAGCGGAATCTTATGGCGCTAATTCTACTGGATATTGTTCTCCATATCATAAATTTACCCCTCATGTCGTTCCTTATTTTACTGAGGCTCAAGGTAGAATATTTGTCGCAGGCTTCTTCCAAAATTTCTATGGAGTATTTGAATTTTTGGAATTAGCCATGCAATATAATCGTAAAATTGCCTTTTATGATAAAGCGACTAAAAATATCGTTAAGATATTGATGAATTCTGGAATGATTAATATTCCTGAATCTAATCTTATTGATTATAGCGATATCCTTAGATATCCTAAGAAAGAATTAATGATATTAATGCTAGGTAGAACTGCGACTATCTTTAACGATGTTAATAATCTATGTCATAAAAAAAATGAAGATAAGCGCATCTTCTTAAATGAAGAAGATACCTTTATTTTGGCTACTCCTCCAAATGATAATGTCGAAGATGAATTCACCAAAACCGTTGATGAATTATTCAAAACAGGCGCAAAAGTGGCATATTTGAAGAGAAAAATGGTTGCTTCCATGCACGCTAGAGAGGAAGATTTAAAATTTATTTTATCTTATCTTAAACCTAAATATTATCTTCCAGTGCGTGGATCATATTCACAAATGCTCGCTAATGCGAAATTAGCCTTATCGATGAAAATAGGATTAACTCATAATAATGTCTTCATATTAGATAATGGCATGGTACTTAATTTTGATGAAAACGGTAAACCATCTATCAAACAAGATGCATCGATTGATGTCAGTGAAGTAGTCGTCGATGGAGAAGGTATTAATAAAGCTTCCTTAGGTACTATTGAAGAAAGAAGTGCGATGGCGGAAGGTGGAGTGGTGGTAATAAGTTCAACCATTTCGAAATCAAAAAGAAAAATGGTTACCAAACCAGATTGCCAAATGAGAGGATTTGTCTTTGTTAAAGATGCTGAACCTCTATTAAAAGAGATTACGGCGATTTATAATGATGAAATCGCTTTAGAATTTAAGAATAATCCCGATGGTTTTGATAACGAATTAGTGTGTCAAAATATCACCGATAGAGCTTCAAAATCTATTCAAAGACATCTAAGAAGAAATCCTCTTATCGTACCTATTATTATTGAAATCGAATAATTATATTTATTTAAATTTCATATTTTTCATAATCAATAAGCGTATTTTTCGAAATGAAAGATAGGCTTTATAATTATTTAAAAATAATTTATAAAAAACTTTATAAGGGGAAGGATTTTTATTAGAATATTCATATGGGAAATAACGAGACAAAAATTAAAAAACCTATCTCATCGCAGGCTTTTATGACCGCTTTTGGGATATTTTTATGTCTATTGGTCTTTATATTGGTCTTAGACATATGGTATTTTGCTCGCGCTCTTAATTTTATCCCAGTATTCTTATTTGGATATGGAGAATATTTCATCTATTTAATGCTCCTAGTCCAAGGAATAATGTTTATATTTTCTCCGGCGACTAAAGGATTTAGATTTAAAAAGATATCGCAATTAGGATTTTTTATCATCTTATTAGGACTATCCTTATTATTTTCATTAATATTCCCTCAAAATTTTAATTACGCTACATGGAATGATTCCTTCTTTAAATTATATGATGCCCATAATTATTTTAAAGATGGGGCCCTATTTCCATTTACAGCGATGAATGGTGATACTTTCTTAATAGGTGGGGGATTATTCGGCTATTCATTAGATGCTTTAATGATTAATGCGACAAATAATATGATATTAGCCTATATCGTATCGATATTTGTCCTCTTAGTGGGACTAATAATCGTCTTCTTCCCGTTATTTATGAAAATAAGAAAATTATCTAAAGCCGCTCAAGAAGAAAACAAAAGAAAGCAAGAAGCTGCTGTTAAAGCTTCAATCAACAACACCGATGAATTAGAAAGAGAAATTATGTTTAAACCAACAAAAGAGAAAAAACCACTTCATAATCGTAAAAACGCTGATGTCGTAAAAGATGTCATTGCTTCTGCTAGTTCATTAGAAATAGTTCCTGAATCTACTTCTAGTGAAGATATCAATAAGAAAGAAGCATTACCAGAACCAACCACTAATGTGCCTAATAATAATTTTTATAACGCCAATGTGGTCATCGGTAATGGAGGATTAAAAAAGGCGCATTTTTATAAAGATGGAGTACCTGTTAATACATCTAATAATCAAAATAAAGTCGAAGAAGAAATTACACCACAAGAAGAAATTAAGATGGAACAAACTCATTTCGATTTCGGTGATGAATTTAATAATGTTGAAGAAAAAGTAGAACCAGTCGAAGAAATTAAAGTTCCTGTTAGCAATATTGATTCCGAAATAGTTAGACAAAAACCAGTCTTTGTTAATCCTAACGAAGAAGCGGTTAATGTTGTACCCGCACCTAAAATTATTAAAACTGATACCTCGAAAAAAGATGTATCTAAGATGCCATTAAGAGAAAATAAAGCTAAATTTATCCCTGTTTCTAATGATTTATTAGTCCATTACGATGCTAAAGAAGCTATGGAATTAAATATCAAAACCGCTGAAGAAAGAAGCAAAGCCATCGATGAAATCTTTAAGAATTTTGATATCGGGGCCCATGTGGAAGATTATATCATCGGTCCATCTATTACGAGATATAACATTAGATTTAATATCGGTGTATCCAATACTAAGATTAGCAAATATGTTTCTGATATTTCTCAATTATTAGGAGGCTTAGATGTTAGATTTGTTCCAGTTGTTCCTGGTTTAACCACCTCTGGCTTAGAAGTACCTAACGCTAAAATCAATACCGTTGGTTTTAAAGAAATGTTTGAAGGT